>JACWAO010000094.1 GCA_014874305.1 Candidatus Colwelliibacteriota bacterium
GAAGTTGCTTTTGCCGATTGCTGGATATACGATTTAATTATGAACACTAAAATACGCGATTACTTAGGAATAGCTCTAATAATACTTGCGTTAATCGGCGCAGCGGGGGTCGTTACTTATCTCAATTACTACGCGCAAAACGCCGGTATAAACAGAGCTTTCGCTGTTTCGGGGAATGGCGAGGCCATAGGGATTCCCGATGTCGCGCAGGTGACCGTAAGCGTGCTTACGCAGGGAGGAAAAGACATCTCCTCTCTTCAAAGCCAGAACACCGGGAAAGCGAACGCGGTTATAAGTTTCCTTGAAAAGCAAGGAGTAGACAGCAAGGACATACAAACTCAATCCTACAACCTGGAGCCTCGATACACATACTACAACTGCTCCTCGGCCAATACTTCCTGTCCTCCACCAACCATAGCCGGATACACCGTCAACCAATCAATCCAGGTAAAAATCCGCGACTTTACAAAAATCGGCAGTATAGTTTCCGGTGTGGTTAATAACGGCGCCAACACGATTTCACAACTTTCTTTTACGATAGACGACCCCTCGAAGCTCGAGGACCAGGCCAGGTCGGAAGCCATATCTAAAGCCGAGGCCAGGGCCCAGGCAATAGCCAAGGAAGCCGGCTTTAAGTTGGGAAAGCTAATCTCCGTAGACACAACTAATAATCAGCAACTCCCTGTTCCAATATACGGCATGGGAAGCGCTTCGGTTGCCGCTCCGAACATACAACCCGGATCGGAAAAAATATCGGTGACGGCCACTCTAAAATACGAAATAGATTAATCGCTATGATAATGAGGAAACTACAATCCCCTCATTATCTCGATAGTTTTAAATGATTTGCTTTTGAATTCTTCCTTCATAAGAAGGAAGGCGGGCATCGGATCCATATTTCCGCAGGTAAAAACATCTATCGCGGCGTATCCATACTCCGGCCACGTATGAATAGAAATGTGAGACTCGGCAAGAAGCAGGTAACCGGTAACTCCCTGCGGAGAAAACTTATGAAACTTCGACCCTAAAATCGTAGCTTTGGCGGCGGAGGCGGCCGCGGTAAGAGTTTGCTTTACGAACTCCAGATCATCCAAGTTTTCGGAATCAAAAAAGTCCGCTATGATATGTTTCCCGAGCGGTTTATGTTCTTCAAGCGTCGTCTGTTTGTCCTCTTTCAAGGCTGGTGATTGATATCTATTCATCGTTTTATTCACGCGCCGATTATATACGGCTGTAATAAAAAACTAGTTTATCATACACTCTATTTTCGCGGAGTCAACCTTCGCCAGAGGCTACGGCGTGGCAAAGCAAGGCTACGGCTCGACAAGTAAAACAACGCCAGGAGGCGTTGTTTTAGGAAACCGCTTTCCAGACAAACTATTTCTTCTTTCTGCGCAGGAACGCCGGTATATCAAGAGTCTCGCTTTTGTTTTCAGCTTCTTCTTCTATTACAACCTTCTTCTTATCCTCAAGGTCGGTCTTCTCCCCCCTTTCCATCATCTTTTCCTTGCTGAAAGGGAAAAGGTTTAAAGAGTCGGCCTCGCGCCTTCTTGCGACTCCGTTAAAACCAGTAGCTATGAGAGTTATTTTTATCTGCCCTGCTTTCAATTTTCTGTCGTGATAAGCTCCGAAGATTATCTTGGCTCCCGGATCAACGTTCTCGGTGATTATCTTAGCCGCTTCATTGATTTCCGAGATTCGCATATCCCTGCCGCCGGCAACTCCGAAGAGCAGTCCTTTGGCGCCATCTACTGAAGTTTCCAAAAGAGGAGAGTTAATGGCCTGGCGGGCGGCTTTCACGGCGCGGTCATTTCCCGACGCGATACCGACGCCTATAATCGAGGAGCCGGCATCCGCCATAATTGCTTTAATGTCCGCAAAGTCCACGTTAACCAGGCCCGTGGATGAGATTATCTCGGCTACTCCCTGTACCGCGCTTTTTAAGACCTCGTCTATCTTCTCGAAAGCCTTGATCATAGACGTATTATTGTCCACTATGTTAAAAATCCTGTCGTTCGGGATAATAAGAAGAGTGTCAACCTTGTCCTTTATGCGGCTTATGCCCTCCTCGGCAATCCTCATCCTGGCCTCCCCCTCGAAGCTAAACGGCTTGGTCACTATCGCAACTGTAAGTATTCCTTTTTCGCGGGCGATCTCGGCAACTACCGGAGCGGCTCCCGTTCCGGTTCCCCCGCCGAATCCGGCAGTAATAAAAATCATATCGGCATCCTTGACCGACTCGCCAATCTCCTCGCGGTTTTCCTCGGCAGACTGCTTGCCGAGCTCGGGGTTCATTCCCGCTCCCTGGCCTTTCGTAACCGTCTCTCCTATGTGAATCTTGCGTCTGGCCTGGCAAGCCTCCAGGTCCTGGGCATCGGTATTAACGGCTATAAGCTCTACGCCGCGCACAAAGTCGTTAACCATCCTGGTCAAGGCATTGCCTCCCGCGCCGCCGACTCCCACGACTTTAATCCTGACAAAGGGCTTGGAGGAGGCGGAGTGCTTCTTGGGTGATCTTACGTTTTCACCTCCCGTTTCCTCCTCTTGCGCCGCCTTAATCTTCCTAGCTTTTTTTGCCGCAACCGCCGGCTTTTTTTTATTTTTTTTGTTTTTGTCCGCCATATTACGGTAAGAAACCTTTGATTATCCTGTTTATCAAATTGTTTTTAATCCGACCTCTGCTGTCCTTGTCCAACTCGCGATTAGAGAACGCGAGTCCCAAAACGGTCGCGTACTCCGGATTTTCCAGAATATCGGCGATGTTCGGAGATACTGTTCCAAACCGCTCCTGTCCGGCAAAGCCGATCTTCGTGGACAGTTTCAGCTCGCTTTTGAATAGCTCCGCTATGCCAGGCATCCTAGCTCCTCCTCCTACTACGACAGCCCCGCCTGGAAGGTGCCCTTCTTTACCGATGGATTTTAATTCATTATTAACAAGTTCACAAATCTCGGAAAGACGGGATTCTATTACCTCGGCTACGAACTTTTTAGAGGGGTTTCCCTTAAGAGTTTCGTCAATCTTACTGAGGTCTATGGATTCCTTTGAAGGAACATCGCGGGCGGAAGCGTATCCGTACTCCAGTTTTACTTTCTCGGCGGTTTCCACCGGAATTTTTAAGGCGACCGCCAGATCGCTCGTGATATGTCCGGCCCCGACCGCCAGTATTTTCGTATGCAAAAGTTTGTTCTCTTCGTATACGGCGAGTCCGGTCGTGTTGTATCCGATATCTACAAGGACCACGCCGACTTCTTTCTGGCTCTTGTTCAAAACGGCTTGAGAGGCCGAGAGCGGATTAAGAATCAAGGCGGAGATACTGCCCTTGTTCATCTCCACGCATTTTATAAGATTGTTCACCGCGGGCTCGAAGGCTTCTACCAGGTAACTTACAACCTCCAGTCTCGCCCCGACTATTCCCAAGGGATCGCTTATGTCGCCCATCCCATCTACAACGAACTCTCTCGTCATGGTGTGCAGGATCATCCTGTTCGAGGAGATGTTTACCGCCTCGGAGGCCTGAATAACCCTTTCTATGTCGTCTTTGTATATCTCCGAATTGGCGCGGGAAACGGCTATGATTCCCCTTGAGATCTGCGTCTTAACATCCGTTCCGTTTACACCGAGGTAGATGTTCTTGAGAGCGGGCTTGGAGATTCTTGCCACTTCATTAAAAACATCTCTCAATGTTTCTATAACGTCATCGGCGTCAGCGACAACTCCTCTGCGCAATCCTTTGGATCGGCGCTCAATACTGTGTTTTATGATAATCTGCCCCTGTGGAGTCGGTTCCGCAACTACCGCTTTCACGGTATTGGAACCAACGTCTAAGCCTAGGATCGGGGTTTGTGCCATGTCTTAATAACCCAAGATTGAAGATATTTTTTTCTCCAGATTGTGCATATTTATTCTATCATTTTTCTCCTCGTGATTAAAGCCCAGAAGGTGAAGGAGGCCGTGAGTCAGCATCTCCTCCTGGCTCTCTCCGTGTTTTTTTATATAGGATGGATTTATGTATATCTCGCCGAGGTGTCTGGTTTTTTTATCCAAATCCGGCCTTGGAAATTCTATTGGGGACTCAAAGGATAAAACATTGGTGGTTTTGTCCTTTCCACGATAAGCGCGGTTCAGGCGCCGCATCTCCGCAGAGGTTATAAAAAATACATCCGCCTCTGCTCTGCCGACGTCTAACAACCTTAATACCTTGCCGATAAAAATTTTGGCTTTTTCTACCCGCATCGAGACGTGAAACTACTTTCCAAAAGGTCTGGCTCTGCCAGTCTCCTCGGACCTGCGGCTACGGTGAATGGCCGACAGCCTGCGCTTAGCGCGGTTCGGCTGACGCTCGGAAAACCTTCTCCTTTTAGCCTCGAGGAGGACGCCGCTTTGTTTCACCTTTTTCGTGAAACGGTAAACCAGGCTTGACGCCTGCTCCCCTTCTTTTCTTCTTACTATGATTGCCGGCATTAATTTTGTTGATTGATTGATTTTAATATTTTCGACCTGGTTTCTTGCAACGCCTCCATCGGAGGATTGTGTACGATAGAGTGGATCGATTTTCCGCCATCTCCTTCTCGCCTCGGGATTACGTGGATATGAAGATGATCTATCGTCTGGCCACTAACTTTACCATGATTTATGCCTATTGTAAAACCTTCAGGATTAAGAGCGTCCTTGAGGAACGCGGCAACTTTCCGCACGGAAAGAAACAGCGGCTTAACAAGTTCTTCAGGCAGGTCGATTATGTTTTCGGCGTGGTTTTTAGGTATGACCACCGTATGCCCTTCTGAGAGCGGGTGAATATCTAAAAAGGCCAAGGTGAACTCGTCCTCATAAACGACTGTGGATGGAATGCTCTTGTCGGCGATTTTACAGAAAAGACAGTCCATTACCTTAAACGTTTTTTTACCTCCTCCGCGGCCTTGCTTAAGGGAACGACTTCCTGCACGCCGCTTTCCATATCTCGGATGATTATACTTTCCTCATAACTCTCTTTCTGGCCGAAGATAAGAACGAGCGGAGCGTTGTTTTTAGCGGCCAGCTCCATCTGGGCCGAAAGCGATTCCTTGCTTGGCTCGTTAAACACCGGTATTCCCGCACGCCTGAACTCCTCGACTAGAGATAGGCTTTTCTTTTTAGACATATCCCCGACGTGTATGAGAAATACCTTGCCTTTCGCTTTGGGTTGTACCGAGATGCCTTTGTTCTTTATAACTTCGGCTATGCGCTCGATGCCCGCGGCCGCTCCTACGGCCGGAGTAGAGCGTCCTCCTATAAGTTCCGCCAGGTAGTCATAGCGACCGCCCGAGGCTAAGGCCGCGGTTTCTCCCTCGACAAAAGTTTCAAAAACAGTGCGGCTGTAATAATCCAATCCTCTAACCAGCCTGGGATTTAACACATAAGGAATCTTGGCCTCATCCAGGTACTCTAAAACCTGCCGGAAGTGCTGACGGCAAGCCGGACAAAGATTATCGAGGATGACGGGAGCGGTTTGTTTGAACGGCTGGCATTTCGGATCTTTACAGTCCAGGAGGCGCAGAGGGTTTTTCTCGGCTCTGGTTTTACAATCATCGCAAATATCAAGCTTTTTATAGTACTCGGAAAGCTTTTTCTTATAGGCAGGCTGACAGGTCTTACAGCCGATGCTGTTAATCTCTATCGTTACGTTTTTTATCTTCAACTCCTCGGACAGGCGGTAAAAAGCTATTATAATCTCCGCGTCGAAGATAGGATCCGCGCTTCCTATAATCTCCATTCCGAACTGAGTAAACTGCCTGTAGCGCATAGCCTGAGGGGTTTCGTGCCGAAAAACCGGCCCTATGTACCACAAGCGGCGCGGCTGAGGCAGGTGACTCATTCCATGCTGGATATAACTGCGCATCACGGGTGCGGTATATTCCGGCCTTAGCGCCAGATTATCCCCTCCCTTGGTCGTCAGGAGATATATCTCTTTTTCTACTATGTCCGTTCCCAATCCGACTCCTCGGACAAATAAGTCGGACTGCTCGAGGATCGGAGTATCTATGCGCAGGAAGTTATAAAACTCGCTTAAGCTCTTGGCTGTGTTTGTAATTTTTTCCACAACCGGCCACTCGTCCGGAAGAACGTCCCGCGTTCCCTTCGGGGTCTGAAACGAATTAGAAGGTTTCTTATCCCCAGATTTGCGTTTTTCTTTGTTATCCTGTGGCATTTGGGTAAGTAAAAACTTTAAACTCGTTAAACGGCCAGAAGCGCAGACGAACCACTCCAACAATCAGGTTGCCGTTGAGCGGTCCCCAACTTCGCGAATCATAACTTACAATCCTATTGTCTCCAAGGACAAAATACTGATCTTTGCCTAAAACCACGGTTTCGTTTCCAGACGTAGGCATCCCCGAGGGGAGATAACTTTGATTAACCTGCTGGCCATTAACATTTATGGTTCCGTTGCCGATGACAACCTTGTCGCCCGGGAGGCCGACTATCCTTTTTATATAGAACTCTTTCGTGTCCTGCGGGTTGTGAAACACAATAACCTGCCCGCGTTCCGGGTGCTCAAACCTGTAGCTTATCTCATCAACCAGAAGATAGTCCCCGCTATAAAAATTAGGCTGCATGCTGGCACCTTCCACCACGAACGGCTGGGCTATATATTTATAAATAATCAGAATGGAAACCGAGGCTATGATCAGAGTTTCCAGTATTTCCCATACGTCTAAAAGATACTTTTTCACTAAATTATCTGTTTTTTTGTTTTAAATGACTAACTAGAGCGGAACACGTTGTTTCACACGATTCTAATATAATAAAGGCGGTGGGGCAAGCCCTTCGACTCGCTTGGTACACCAAAGCTTATAAGCGGAGGCGACTTTTACTCGCTCAGGGCAGGCCCTTCGATCGTGGATCCCGAATCGTGAAACGTGGATCGTGTTCCAAGTTTCATGCTTCAAGATTCACGTTTAACGGTGCGCGGTTCAAGGTTCGCGTTTCACGATTCACGATCCGTCTTGCATTACCCTTAAACTATGCTTAATCTAAATACCAATGCGCTATAAATTGATAGTCGGGCTGGGAAACCCGGGCAAGGAGTACGTTAACACTTATCACAATGCCGGGTTTATAGCGCTTAATTTTTTAACTGGAGACGGGAGGTATAAAAAGCATGGGCTCTTCGAGTACGTAAAATCGGGGGTGGTGGTGTTTGTAAAGCCCCTGACTTATATGAACGAGTCCGGCGCGGCCGTTTCCCAAGCCCTGCGTTTCTTTAAAAAAGAAGCGGGTGATCTTTTGATCATACACGACGATACGGATATACCGCTTGGCGAGCGTAGATTGTCTTGTAATCGCGGATCGGCCGGACACAACGGGGTAAAATCAATAATAGAAAGTCTGGGGACGAAGGAGTTCTGCAGACTCAGGATAGGGATACGTCTTCCGGAACATAATGGGAAAGCCGGTGAGGTGGTACTGCGAAAAATACGCCGATCGGAACGCGTTGTTATCGAGAAAGCGATAAAAAACTCCGCGGATGAACTCGGTATTATACCCTCCTCCGCGAGCTAGTTTAGGCTTTTAAGAACAAAGTTTATGGTAAAAGACACCCCGCCGTTTAATCCGGTAGTAATGCTTGAGAACGGAAGGTCTAGGGATTCTAATTCAGGAAGGGCGGCTAGATCATCCTTAAACGACAGAGCGCTCGCCTGACTGGATGCCGTGCCGGAGATTACGCCGGCTTGTCCTATTCCGTTAAAAGAAACCCTTTGTATATTTATGGAAAGCTGGTCAGCGGACGCCCCTATTCCGGATAGCACGTTAGAGTATTTTTGGGAGGTGTTCCTCGCTTCTTCGTTCGCGGCAACAAGATTGTTAAAATCAGCGGCCTGCGACTGCAAGCTAGCAAGAGCGGCGGCGACGTCCGCGGGATTAGCGAAAGTATTCGAGACCACCATGGCGGAAAGGCGGTTCACGAACAAGAGAGAGGCTATGAAAAGGAATAGGATAAATCCGAAAACTGCGGTCAAGATGTTTTTCCAGGTGATCCCGAACTGCAGTATCTTGTGTTCCCTAAAGAGCTCAAATCCGCTCGGGCCGCTCAAGTCTATTTCGGCATCGTCCTCTTTTCTTATGGCTCCGCGTTTGGCCGCGCCTAAAAGAACGCTTGCTTTTAGGGCGGGAACGAGTTTGACCGAAAGATCTGGATGGTTCTTATTTATCTCCTCCGACATCCTGTCTCCAAGTTGTTCTGTGACTATAATTACGCTTTTAACGCGGCTCACAGCGTTTCGGCCCGCGTAAAAATTGATCATCTGCTGAAGCCCAAGGTCCATTTCTTTCAAAACGCCTTCGACGGTCAGGGCGCCGTCCGCCGTCGACCATGGAAAAAAGTAGTTGAAATACAGGCTTCCGCTCTCGGTGAGTATCATATTTATTCCGCCGGAGACAGCGTGAATCACGACCTGCGGATCTTTCAGGCTTAAAATTCCGCTTGATCTAAGGCACCTTATTAGGCTAAGACTCGAGAACTCCACGGTGGCTATTCCAAAATTAGCCTGTTTAAGAACGTCTGAAAACTCGTCTACTATGGTTTTCTGCAAAAAAGCTCCCAAAAATTTAATTCGTCCGTCATTATTTATTCCGTCTTCTATTCTCTGCCATCCGGAATAGGCTTGATCGAAATCTATGGGAGAAATCATCCGTAGGTTAAGGTCGGTTGTTTCTTTCAGATCTCCTTTAGCAAACGCCGGAACGTCAAAGGCCTGAACATAAACGATAGTTGATGGCAGTGATAAAACTACGTTTACCACTTCTTCGTCTTCGCGGATTTGTTTGCGCAGTTCCTTTAAGGCGGCGATAAGATTTGTCCTGTCTTTGATTCTCCCTTGTTCGACTATGCCCGGAGGAAGACGTAATAACGCATTTTTATTAAGAAACTCCTTGCCCGCCAACTCTAGATATTGCAGGGCAAAGTCTTCTATGACCAATCCCCCTACTACCGGAGATGGAACCAAAAAGATTTCTATTTTTTTAAAAAAAGATTTAAGTTTATCCATGTATCAAAATTAGAGCGGTATTTCTCCAAAAGAGCGCACGCTTACCAGCCCGGTAGTTTGATCTACCCCTACTACAGCCTCTATCTTGCTTTCTCTACTGCCGGCACTGCCTATAGAATCTATCGTGACTATGTAATTATTGTTGGTTATCGTAACCTGAGCGCTCGATTGAGAATCAACGGTAATAGTATAACTGCTCGGACAGGTATTAGAAAGAACGCACCCTCTTTGAATCAGAGTTATCGCGTCATTAGCGCCGGTTTCCGCGGCGGAGAGCGCCTTAGCCGACAGCCTGGCTCCTAAAACCGAGTTGTTTAAAGCAACAGCGACGATCGATCCAACTACGGCTATGACTATAAGTATCCCCGATATAAGCAAAACGACCGGCATGCTGGCCTGACCGTTTTCATCTTTGAACCTTCGTCTATAAGTTTTACGGTTTTTGAGCATAAAACAAAAACAAGTCTAAAAATTTAAGGGCTCCAATTAACCACCACGCTGGTTATGGATGGCGTTCCCGTGGCATTGGCCGATTTCGTCAGATAAACTATGTAGCGGTAGTAGCGTTTGCTGTTCGCGTAGCAGGCCGTTATAGGAGTAGGAATCCCCGGTCCCGTCGGGGTGTAGTAAGAGTTCGACGTGCCGTCGGGGCCTATGAAATCACCGTCGCAGGATGAGCTGTTACAAGCGTTGCTGGAACACGTTCCTCCCCAGGTGGCGCTTGAGGATGTTGCCGTTGCCAGCTGAAACTTGACGCTGGTTCCCGTCGGCAGTGTGCCGTTCCACATAATCGAGTTATAAGTCGTTCCGCTTGATCCGGTGTCGAATGTGGACGATTCCAGCCACCCCGAGGCCTGCGGAGACCAAACGGTGGTCACTAAGTAACTTACCGTGCCGCAGGTATTGGTATTATCGCAGTTGAAGCTCAGCCAGCCGATATTGTCATTCCATGCCCAGCCCTGAAAGTTTCCGTAAGAGTCGATCGTAACTTCATAAGTAGAACTCGCGGGACATATCCAGGTTGAGCCGTTCCATGTCGAACCGCCGCTGTTATTTCCGCAAAAACTTATCCATCCGATATTGTCGTTCCATGCCCAGCCGGCCAGGTTGCC
>JACWAO010000095.1 GCA_014874305.1 Candidatus Colwelliibacteriota bacterium
CAATGGACGGTATTCGAACTCCTCAAGAGATAGGGTTTTAACCTCATCGAGGTCAAGCTCCGCGACACTGCGGCGATTATTGTCTTTAATGACTATCTGTCCGATTACGTTATGATCCGATTCCACAAGGACGGTTTCTGTCCCGTCCGGACGGAAAAATATATCGGTTATACCGAAACTGCGTAAAAGCCGATCCACCACCCCCTTCACCGCGGTGAAGGAGCCGGTTTTGGAACCGAACCCTATAGCTAACCGGCCTTTTTCTCCCCCTTCGCTAAAGACCTTTCCTATCTCAAAGACGCGGACTTCGTCAAAACTGCGGGAGTTGTCCTTTATCGCCTCTAAAACTCTTCCGGTTAACTCCCCTCTTAAATATTTTTTATCCTCGGCAATCGGGTTCTGCAGTTCTATGAGGGTTCTGTCCTTTTTAAACGAGGACCAGATCCATTGAGAGGTCGGCTTGTCGGTAAAGGAGTATGAGTATATTTCGTTGAATCCAAGGTTAAGAAGAAAGTCCCTGCACCTGTCTTTGGCAATCACGAACTCATCAAACTCGGCTGGTTTTATGGCGACGACCGGAGCCTTCGGTTTTATTCTGTCATATCCATAAATTCTTCCGACCTCTTCCGCTAAATCCTCGAAAGTTTTGATATCCATTCTTACCGCCGGCGGCTCGACAAGAAAATCAAAAGCGGTTTTTTTCGCCGGGAGGATGTTCATGCCGAGTTTTTTAAGTATGGAAACAATCTCATTCTTCCCGACACTTGCCCCGAGAAGACTTTCTAGTTTACTAACGCTAAAACCTATTATTTCTCTGCTTTCCAGTTTCGGATAATACTCGGCGGAATCGGCAACCCTTGCTCTGGCAAGCTCCTTTAATAGGGTAATCGCCCTGTTCATCCCGTACTCAGCAAGCGCCGGACTGAGGTTTCTCGAGAATCTCACCGCGGCATCGGTTAGCAGATTAAGCCTTCTTGAGGTTGAGTAAACCGATGAAGAGTCGAAGTTGGCGGATTCGATTACTATTCTTTTTGTAGAGGAATCTATCTCGGCCTTCTTCCCTCCCTTTATTCCCGCGATAGCCAGTGCTCCGGAGGAGTCCGCTATTACCAGATCGTCTTTTTCGAGATTGAACGCTTTCCCATCCAGCGTTTCTATCTTCTCGTTTTTAAGGGCGTGGCGGACGATAATCGTTTTTTTATTCTCCCTCGCCGAAAGCTTGTCGTAATCAAAAGCGTGCAAGGGCTGGCCCGTCTCGAGCATCGCGTAGTTCATCACGTCCACCACAAGGCTTATAGGGCGGAGTCCGCAAGAGACAAGATATTTTTTAATCCACGCGGGAGAGGAGGCTTTTTTATCCAGAGTAACGAGGACGGCCTTGTACCTCGGACAAAGCAAAGGTTCTTCTATTTTTATTCCTATAAGGCCGTTCTTCTCGGGAAGGTTGATAATCTCTCCCATTCCTTTCGGCGTATTTAACTTGATTCCAAAGATCGCCGAGACTTCTTTTGCTACTCCCCAGTGCGAGGCCGCGTCCGAGTACCGGTTGGCCGGAAGAGAGATGTCCAAAACATCGCCGCCGGCAATCTCCGTCTCGAAAGACTTTAAATTAAGCTCCTCCGCCAGCTTCTTTTTAGCGGGAAGGGCGGGCACGAATTCTTTTAGAAGAGAATAACTGAATTTCATTTCTGATTATTAAAATTGGTTGATGAATCTCAGATCGTCCGAGTAGAAAAGACGGATGTCCGGTATTTTGTACTTCAGCATCGCCAGCCGTTCCAGCCCAACCCCGAAAGCAAACCCCTGCCATTCGCCGGGATTGTAATGGGCGGCCTCAAACACCTTCTGATTTACCATGCCCGCTCCCATGACCTCGAGCCACTCGGATTTTCTGCTCTCGGCTATGGCGCGGAAGGTATCGTTCTCCTTCTCCCTGCCCCCGACCAGTCTTATATCCACCTCCAGGCTCGGCTCGGTAAAAGGGAAGTAGCTCGGTCTGAAGCGAAACTCGGTTTCCGGTCCGAACATTTTTTTTAAGAATTGCTCTATGACATACTTGAAATTAGCCAGGCTTATATCTTTCCCGACCATCAAGCCCTCGACCTGATGGAAATTGGTCTCGTGCGAGGCGTCTGTTGCCTCATACCTGAAGACCCTCCCTGGCACGATTATCTGAAACGGCGGAGTATGCGTTTCCATATACCGAACCTGCATGGGACTGGTATGCGTCCTAAGAAGTGTTTTTTCTTTATGTTTTTCGTTTCCGCTCGCGGGCTTAAGCCAGAAGGTATCCCACATCTCGCGCGCGGGGTGGTTGGCCGGAATATTTAAGGCATCAAAGTTGTAATGCTCTGTTTCTATTTCGGGGCCGTTTATAACCGAAAAATTCATAGAGGAAAATATATCGATTACCTTTCTTTCCATTATGGTGAGAGGATGGAGATGACCGAACCTGTGTTTTATCCCTGGACGAGTAAGGTCGATCTGCCCTGACGTTTTTGTTTTTGAAAGCTCAGTCTTTTTTAGTTCGAGCAGAGATTCGATAGAACGGCGCAGGTTTTGAAGCTTGGGAGCGACAGCCTTCCTTTTCTCAAGCGGCAGATCTTTTAACGCGCGCAGTTCGAGCGCTAGTTCGCTTTTTCTCCCGACATATTTAACGCGGGCGTTTTCCAATTCTTCCAAGTTCGCCGCGGATTCGATCTCGGCGTAAGCTTCTTTTTCCATATTTTCCATTTCCATATATATCACTAAGTATTAAAGAAAAGATGTTTTTTGACAATAAGCTGTTTTAGAGATAAACTTTTAAACGCTTTTAAAGCTTAGCGGGGTGGAGGAACGGTACCTCGTGAGGCCCATAACCTCAAGGAGCGGGTTCAATTCCCGCCCCCGCAACAAGTTAGTTTATTTTGCCCGAATACTACAGCGGCTTGCCGCAAAATATATAGGCGCGGAGCTTTATTTTTTTCAACTTTTTTAGCAAAACACTAATACAAAAAAAGAGCCCGGGAGGCTGTCACCTGGTTTAGGTGGAAAGCTTCCCGGGCTTGTTTCGTCTTGTGATCGCTAAATCAAACAGTAGCGACGAGAACAGACTGCTCCGCCTCATGCTCCTGAGGCTTGGTACGCTTGATGTCGGCGTAGAAGATGCTAGGCTCGTCCGCGCTGATCTTGCCGCGCAAGGCCGTCAGTGCGTTCTCAAATCCGAGACAGGGACGAGGAAGCTTCCGATCCACACGCCAGGTGTCCACGGACAATACTATAACTCCGTTATCCAACACGACCCAGTAGCGACGAATCACCGCCTTCTTGTTTTCCCTGGATCCAGAAAGCACAACTCCGGACCCAGTGAGCAGGAAGATCGCTTGAGTCGTAGGAAACTCCTGACTGAACCGAGGCTCCTGATGAAAAGGACGCAAGGGCCTGCCACTGCCTCCACAAACTACGGCAGCAGGACTGCCGCCTCCACCCTGTTCCGATCCGTAGAGACGGAGGATTCCGGAGAGGGAGTTGCGGGAAAGCCTGCTCAAAGGATAGGGCAACCGGTAAATGACTTGCGTCTGCCTGACCGGGCCATAGGTCCTGTCG
>JACWAO010000096.1 GCA_014874305.1 Candidatus Colwelliibacteriota bacterium
CCCACTACCCCTGCCGCAAGGCAAGGGTAGTTTTTATCTCGAAATGCTCTAATGTAAAGAAAAATATGAATGAACATAAAGAAGGGGTTGCTATTTATATAGATGGTAGTAATTTTTATCACTATTTGAAAGATAAGGAAATTTCTTTTCCTAAGGGGAGTAAGTTTAACTTCAAAACTTTTATAGATTTTCTTGTTGGAGATAGAGAATGCGTATCAAAAAATATTACACGGGAGTTTTCAGAAATATTGATGGAACTGAAAAGAGTAAGATTTTAGTTAAAGGACAACAAAAATTTCTTTCTAAACTGGAAGACGACGGTTTTAATATTAATCGGGGGAGAATTCTCTATGACATCGGAAAGCCGAGAGAAAAGGGGACGGATGTTAAAATATCTATAGACCTGGTTATAGAAGCGATAGAGGATCTTTATGACACGGCAATTTTAATAAGTTCGGATACTGATTTAATTCCTGCGCTCCAGTATGTAAGGCGTAAAAATAAAAAGATAGAATATATCGGATTTTCTCATGCGCCATCTTTCGGTATTCAAAAAAACGTAAACTTTTCGAGATTGCTTTTACCGTCGGATATAATGAACTTCAAAGAAGGCAACTAAGTAGATCGGAAAAGAAAAAACCCCCGATGAGAACGGAACCTCATTAGGGTCTTTTTCGTGGTAATTACTCTAGATTATATAAAGTCTCTATTTAAAGTCAATGCCGGCAGTATCATTTTAATTTTAGCGGAAAATAGGGTATTATGCTTTAAATAAAGTTATTTTAGGCCCGAGTAGCTCAGTTGGCAGAGCGAGCGCTTCGTAAGCGTTAGGTCGGAGGTTCGACCCCTCTCTCGGGCTCAAAAGCTAAACAAAAAATGGCAGAAAATAGAAAAGAGATTTCCAAAGAAGAAGTGCAAGAGCTTGCTCGCCGCTTGGGCGAGCGTCTTTGACCTGGAAGATAAGCGAACAAAGTTAAAAGAGCTGGAGTTCGCGGTAGCCGATCCGGATCTGTGGAAAAACAGCCGGCAGGAGGCGGAAGGGAAGGTTAAGGAACTCGGATTTTTACGAGAGCTTATAGATAAGTTCGACTCCATAAGCTCGGAAGGGGAGCTCGAGGAGGTAGAAAGATACGTTTATCTTTCCGGGCCTTACGACAAACTGCCGGCCCACATATCCGTTTATGCCGGAGCAGGCGGAGAAGACGCGGCTGACTGGGCTATGATGCTTTTAAAGATGTATGAGAAGTTCGCGCTTAAACGGGGTTGGAAAGTTAAGGAGATAGATAATAACGCTATCCTTATAAATGGAGCCTATACTTACGGATTACTCAAAAAAGAGGCTGGCGTGCATAGATTGGTGCGAATCTCGCCTTATGACGCGAAACAACTAAGGCATACGTCTTTCGCTTTGGTCGAGGTGGTTCCCGATCTGCCTATCCTAGAGACGCAGAAGATGAAGATTCCCGAACAGGACTTGAAGCTGGAGCTTTCGCGTTCGAGCGGCCCGGGAGGACAGAACGTCAATAAGGTTGAAACGGCGGTTAGGATCGTGCACATCCCCACAGGATTAAGCGCGGCTTCCCAGACCGAGCGTTCCCAGGCCCAGAATCGCGAGAGGGCCCTTAATCTGCTTAAGGGGAAACTCGTTAAACTTATGGAGGAGGAACAGGCAGAGAAGTTTGAGGAGCTGAGAACGAAAGTGAAGCCGGAGTGGGGGAATCAGTTGCGCTCATACGTTCTCCATCCGTACAAACTCGTTAAAGATGCAAGAACGGATGTGGAAACCTCGGATGCCGAAGGGGTTTTGAATGGAGAGCTTGATAAGTTTATTGATGCCGAGGTACAATTAGGAAAGTTGGCGCGGCCAAACATCTAAAGAAACAACTGGCGGAGTTTGGACGCGTTCAAGTTTTAAGAAGATACTAAATGATAGCTTTTCAAAACGTTTACAAGAAGTACAACAGTCATGACGCGCTGGCTGATGTTACTTTCAGAATCTCGCCGAAGGAATTTGTTTCCCTAGTGGGCCGTTCCGGAGCGGGAAAATCAACCGTCGTTAAGATGCTTATCGGCGAGGAGAGGCCGACGAGCGGGAGAGTAACCTTTGGCAAGTATGATGTCGCCAAACTGCAGTCCAAGGATCTGCCGCAGTTGAGGCGGCATATAGGAACGATATTTCAGGATTTCAGGCTTCTTCCGACAAAAACCGCCTACGAGAACGTGTCGTTCGCGCTTGAGGTGGCGGGCCAGCCGGAGAGGGAGATAGAAACCCTTGTTCCCGAGGTGCTGGATCTCGTGGGTTTAAGCGACAAATCCGGCAATTTCGTTAACGAGCTGTCCGGCGGAGAAAAACAGCGGGTGGCCATAGCCCGCGCGATGGTCAACAGGCCGGAGGTGGTTGTGGCTGACGAGCCGACTGGAAACCTCGACCCGTTCAATACTTTGGAGATAATAAGTCTGCTTAAAAAGATTAATGAACTTGGCACGACTATTATTTTAGCCACGCACAACAAGGATGTAGTCAACCAGTTAAGCAGAAGGGTTATAACGATGGAGAATGGGAGAATTATAAGGGACGAGGAGAATGGCCGGTACTCATTAGCGTAAAGCTATGCGTTGGCATACGGAGGCAACTGTCGTATAAAGAGACGGACCGATTTAATTAATGGCTACAACTATTTATAGAATAATCAAAAACGCTTTAAGCCATCTTCTGAGGCAGAGGCTTTTGTCGGTCGCCACGCTGGTGATAATGGTGATGACCTTGTTCGCTTTCGGAAGCCTTATCGTCGGAAACCACGTCTTAACTTCCGCTCTTAACTCGATTCAGAGCAAGATAGATATAAGCGTTTATTTTAAACCCGATACTCCGGAAGACCAGATTCTGGCTATCCAGCAATCCTTGGAGCAAATGAGCGAGGTTGAAAATGTGCAATACGTGTCAAAAGACCAGGCCCTGCAGACTTTTGAACAACAGCATGCCAATGACCCGAGTATTTCACAGGCTTTAACCGAGCTGGGAAGCAATCCGCTTTCCGCATCTTTGAACATAAAAGCCAATAATCCGAACCAATACCAAGACATCGCCAACTATATTAACAGCACGAGCGTAAGCAGTATGGTGGAAAATGTGAGCTACAACCAGAATCAGCTCGTGATACAGAGGTTGGCGGCGATACTCAATATAAGCCGCGAGGCAGGTCTGATACTTACTATCGTTCTGGCGTTCGCGGCCACTCTTATAGCTTTTAATACGATACTTTTGGCTATTTACTCCAACAGGGAGGAGGTGGAGATAATGCGGCTGGTAGGGGCTTCTAACGCCTTTATCCGAGGCCCGTACGTGATAGAGGGGGTCGTGTATGGAATAATAGCGGCCGTATTAAGCTTGGCTATTATTACGCCCATTATTTACGTGACTTCTCCATATATGCAGGTTTTTATCCCCGGTTTCGATTTGCGCCAGTATTTTAACGGAAATCTTGCGCTGTTGTTTGTTTACGAAGCCGCCTTCGGAAGCTTTATAGGAATAATATCCGCTATGATCGCGCTTAGAAGATACTTGAAGAAGTAGAGATTAACGTTTGTGTCACTATCCTGCCATAGGCGGGCAAGGAGAGGTGTTTATAAAAAACGTGGATTCTTCACTGCGTTCAGAATGAACTGATAAAAAATTCTTTGTGAACCTTAAATGATTTTATCTATTGATAGTCAGAGATTTTGATGCGGGCAGGTAAATTCCTCTTCCATTAATGATCTTCGCTTTCTTAATTTTCTCGGCGAATTC
>JACWAO010000097.1 GCA_014874305.1 Candidatus Colwelliibacteriota bacterium
CTTTTCCACCGCGGGACTGCAAGCGATACTCCTTAAGAGGAGTGAACTTGGCGAAGCCGTTGGACATTATTACGAGAAAGTTCCCGTCTTTGTTTTCCGGAGTTATGACATCGAAAGAGCTTACCCTGTCTCCGGATTTCAAGCTTATCCCCCTTACTCCGGCGGCGGTTCTGCCCATCGGTCTTACATCCTTTTCCTTAAACCTTATCGCCTGTCCGCGCCTGGTCGTGAGAATCAGCTCATCGCCGGTCTTCACAAGTTTCACCCAATGAAGCTCGTCGCCTTTTTTAAGATTGATGGCGATTATTCCGCTTTTCCTCACGTTGCCAAAATCCTCGAGCGAGGTTTTCTTAACCACTCCGTGCGCGGTAACCATAGCTAGACACTCATCCTTCTGCTTCTTGTCATCGCTATAGGCGATTATCGCGTTCACTTTTTCGTTGGCGGGGATCTCGAGGAAGTTATGTATCGCCTTCCCCTTGCTCGTGCGGCTAGCGACCGGAACCTCGTAAACCTTGGTCTGAAAAACCTTACCTCCCGAGGTGAAGAATAAAATATTATCGTGCGTCCGCGCGCGCAGGAAGTGCGCCAGCTCATCCGCCTCGTCGAACGATCCTCCGGTTATGCCCTTACCGCCGCGCTTCTGCACCTTGAACGTGCTCGGGGCGAGCCTTTTCACGTATCCGTCCGTGGACATGGTGATAATCGTGTCCTCCTGCGGAACCAGGTCCTCAATCGTGAACTCCTTAAGGCCGCTCTCCACCACCTTGGTTCTTCTCTCGTCGCCAAACTTTTCCCTGGTTTCGGCAAACTCCTTTTCTATAACCTCGTCAATCTTTTCCGGACTTCTTAAGAGGAGCTCCAGGTCTTTTATCAGCTTCAATTTTTCCTTAAGCTCGTCCTCTATCTTCTGCCTCTCGAGGGCCGCGAGCGTTTGAAGGCGCATCTCGAGGATGGCCGTCGCCTGAAGATCGCTAAGATCGAACTTTTTCATAAGGTTCGCGTGCGCGTCCTCCTTGCTCTCGGATTTCTTGATGGTTTCTATAATCTTGTCGATTACGGAAAGCGCCTTGGCCAGCCCATCTAGGATGTGGGCGCGGGCTTTTGCCTGCTTCAAGTCAAACTCCGCGCGGCGGCGGACGACCACTCTTCTGTGGGAAACAAAAACAGAGAGCGCGTCCTTTACGGAAAGAATCTGCGGGCGGAGTCCGTCAACCAGTGCCAGAAGATTCATGTGAAAATCCTTCTGCAGGTCGGTGTAGCTCCAAAGCTGGTTTAGGACCTTCTGAGGGATGGCGTCGGATTTCAAATCTATGGCGATACGCAGTCCGTCCTTGTCCGACTCGTCGCGCAGATCCCTTATGCCCTCTATTCTTTTTTCCTGAACTAGGTCGGCGATCTTGGTGATGAGTTCCGCTTTGTTTACCTGGTACGGTATCTCCGTGATGACAATCTTTTTCTCATCCACCTCGGCCAGCGCTCTCACGGTAACCGCCCCCCGGCCGGTTATGTACGCCTCGTTTATTTTTTTTCTATCATAGATAACTCCGCCGGTCGGAAAATCCGGGCCTTTTATAAACTTCATTAAATCCTCGGATGTGGAATCGGGGTGTTTTATAAGGAAGGAGGCGGCATCAAGGACCTCTCTTAAGTTGTGCGGCGGAATCCTGGTCGCCATGCCGACGGCTATTCCGTCCGAGCCGTTAACCAGAAGGTTGGGGATCTTGGCCGGAAGAACTATCGGCTCCTCCCTCGTGCCGTCGTAGTTCGGCATAAAATCCACGGTTTCCCTTTCTATGTCCGCGAGCAGTTCTCCGGCAATGCGCGAGAGTCGGCATTCGGTATACCTCATCGCCGCCTGCGAGTCTCCATCTATAGAGCCCCAGTTTCCCTGTCCGTCTATAAGCGGATAGCGCAAAGTAAAATTCTGCGCCATGCGGGCCAAAGCGTCATAGACCGCCATGTCTCCATGCGGATGATAACGTCCCAAAACGGCTCCGACGACGTTCGCCGACTTCCTGGTTTTGGCGTTGTGCGTCAGACCATCATCCCACATCGCCCAAAGAATGCGCCTGTGAACCGGCTTTAAACCGTCTCTAGCGTCCGGCAAGGCGCGTCCGACGATAACGGACATCGCGTAATCAAGGTATGATTCGCGAAGCTCGGCGGTTATCTCCCGCTTTTCAATATTTTCTCCGCCGGTTGTTTCCTTGTTTTCGTCCATAGTTTCGATTATTCAGTCTTAAAAACCATAATTTTGCGCGAGTCTTCGGTCAGGTCCTTGCGTTTTACGGTAAACTTATCGACCTCCTCCGGATTCTGTCCCAACGCCGCGGAAAGCGCTTTTAAGTTTTCATACGCGGCGAAGATAACGGCCTTCGGTTCGATTTCTTTAATAAGAGATGCGGCTGATTTTTCGTCCAGGCCGAACTTGCCTGAGGAGAGGAAAAGAATATCTGCCTCGCCGAGCTTATCAAGCTCCTCGCTTGAGAGTGGGGAGGAAACTCCTCCCAGGAAGCACAGCCTTATCTCGTCAAGCTCAACCGCATAAACAACGCGCATTTTTTCTTCAGAAGACTCCCCGTTAATCTGTATTCCGCGGACGCGGACGCCGTTGATCTCATACTCGCCCGCGGTGTTTATAAGTTCATCGGTGCCAGCCAGAAGAGGGAGAGGCGAAGAGGTGCGCAGTACAATATCACCTCGGGCCGAGGAAGAGGGGTCAACCAGGACTGCAAAATCCGAGACTTGGCATTTAAGCCCACCGTTTTTAAGAGGGGTAACAACCATATAGTATCAGTATACCGCGAAAATAGTTGATTTTCAATCGCGTTTATATAATAATGCAGGCTATGCAGCAGACAGTTTCCGTAAAAAAATCAGAGGCTTACGAGCTTAAGGTCCTCAAGGCCGAACCCAACTTGATGCCTCTATTAAAGGTAGGCGACATCGTGGAGGCGCGTTTGGTGGAAAAATCCAACCGAGGAGCGTATTTCGACATACCGAGAGTCGGAATGGGAATCATATACGGATCGGAGCTTTCCAACTCGCGCGACATAGTAAAGAAGCTCAACATAGGAGACACGGTTGGCGCCAAGATAGCGCTGAGAGAAAACGAGGACGGCCTGATAGAGCTTTCTCTTTCCGAAGCCAGCAAACAAAAAGCATGGCAGGAGATCAAGGAGTTAAAAGACGAGGGCGAGCCGGTTAAGGTCAAGATAGTTTCCTCAAACAGCGGCGGATTGATCGCCGATCTCTTGGGAGTCCAGGCGTTTCTTCCCGCCTCCCAGCTTTCCCCGGAGCATTACCCGCAGGATACGGAAGGAAACAGGTCTAAGATGCTCGAGGCGTTAAAGCAGTTTGTCGGCCAGGAGCTTTCCGTAAAAATCATAAACTTCACCCCTAGGACTAATAAGCTGATACTCTCGGAGAGAGAGGTCTTATCCGAGGGGGCCAAGGAGGCGCTTTCCAAGTACAAGCAGGGTGACGTTGTTAACTGTATCGTCTCCGGAGTCGCTAATTTCGGAGCTTTCGTAAGATTCGCCGATGATCCAAACATTGAAGGCCTGATCTATATAAGCGAGCTGAGCCACAGCATAATCGAGAACCCGAAGGAGATCATCAAGGTTGGAGACATGGTTAAGGCCAGCATTCTGGAGATCAAGGACGGGCGCGTTTCGTTATCCATAAAAAGTCTCGAGGAAAACCCTTGGGACAAGGTTGCCGAGAAATATAAGGAAGGGAGTGTTATAAGCGGAACTGTTTATCGCATGACTCCGTTTGGGGCCTTCGTCAAGCTGGATCCCCAAATCTCCGGTCTGATTCACGTCTCCGAATTCGGAAGCCTGGAGGAGTTAAAGAAAAACCTGGAGCTCGGCGGAACTTACAACTTTTTAATCTCATCCGTGAAACCTGAGACTAAAAGAATTATACTTAAGTTAGCCAAATAGTAAGGCTTAAAATCGGCTTCGACTCGCCTATCTAAAGAATAAAGGGCTTGATAATTTGGTTAGCCGCAAGTTGAGGCGCGAGGTCTCGCGTTTCATCTTCGTTTCTAACGATCTCCAAAAAACACAAACAATGAAAGGTTTAGCTAAAAACATCTTAATAACCCTTTTTGTAATCTTCAGTCTGGCTCTGGCCGCTTCCTTGTTTTACCAGACACAACCTTCGTTCCAGGCATTAAGTCTTTCGACGTTAGCGACAGACATACAAAACGGACAGATTAAAAGCATACAGGTCAACGGCAACAGCTTGAATATCACGGGCACTGACGGCAAGGCTTATCACAGCGAGAAAGAGGCCGAATCCGGAATAGTGGAGACGCTTAAGAATTACGGCGTTACTCCCGAGGCGCTGTCCAAGGTCAACGTCAGCGTTTCGGCATCCGGCGGATCGAGCTTCTGGGTAAACATCGTTCTTCCGACCGTTCTCCCTATCATAATAATGGTGCTTATCTTTTACTATCTTATGCGCCAGGCGAGGCAGGGAGCAAACCAAGCGTTTAATTTCGGGCGCGCCAATCTCCGCCTCTTTACGAGCTTCAAAGATAAGATAAAATTCTCCGACGTGGCCGGTCTTAAAGAGGTCAAGGAAGAATTGTACGAGGTCGTTGATTTCCTAAAAAATCCGAAGAAGTACCTGGACATAGGCGCGAAGATTCCGCGAGGCGTTCTCCTAATAGGCCCTCCCGGGTCGGGTAAGACGCTCTTGGCGCGGGCCGTTGCCGGAGAGGCGAACGTTCCGTTCTTCCATATCTCAGCATCGGAGTTTGTCGAGATGTTTGTCGGAGTCGGAGCGGCAAGAACGAGAGATGCCTTCGCCACAGCAAAGCGGGCGGCGCCGGCGATTCTTTTTATCGATGAGATAGATGCGGTAGGACGCGAGCGCGGCGCGGGACTCGGAGGCGGACACGATGAGAGAGAGCAAACGCTAAACCAGATACTTGTCGAGATGGACGGGTTTGACCGCAATACGCAGGTGATAGTCTTGGCGGCGACGAATCGCCCGGATGTCTTAGATTCGGCTCTTTTAAGACCGGGCAGGTTCGATCGGCGCATAACGCTGGATTTCCCTGATATAAGCGAAAGAGAGGCGATACTGAAGCTCCACGCGAAAAACAAACCGCTTGATTCGGATGTTGATTTCCGCAAGGTAGCTACGAGAACGCCTGGATTCTCGGGGGCGGATTTAGCCAACCTCGTTAATGAGGCGGCTATTCTCGCAGTTCAACAGGGAAAAACCAGCATCGCTCAGCAGAATTTTTACGACTCGGTGGAAAAGGTGCTTCTTGGTCCGGCAAGAAAGAGCCGTGTTGTCTCGGATAAGGAACGCGAGATAACCGCTTACCACGAGGCGGGACACGCGCTTGTCGCCGCCGGATTGAAAGACTCGGATCCCGTTCACAAAGTATCGATAGTTTCCCGAGGAATGGCTGGCGGGTACACCTTAAAGCTCCCCATCGAGGAGCACCGACTGACAACCAGAAGCCAGTTTTTAGCCGACTTGGCGGTAATGATGGGCGGGTACGCGGCGGAGGAGGAGATGTTTAAAGACATAACAACCGGAGCCAGTAATGATTTAAAGCAGGCTTCGAACCTGGCAAGAATGATCGTAACCAGGTTCGGGATGAGCAAGCTTGGACCGATAGCATTCGGCAAGGGCGAGGAACTGCTCTTCCTTGGAAAAGAGATAACAACGGAAAAGAACTACTCCGAAGCGACTGCTGAAAAAATAGACGAGGAGGTTTCCGGATTTATAACCAAAGCGCATAAGACCGCGCAAAATATAATCTCCTCTTATAAAGAAGTTTTGAGCAAGGTGGCTAAAGCCCTGATGGAAAAAGAGACTCTTGAGGGGGAGGAGTTTTATGCCCTTATAAAAGAGTTTAACCTCACGTCGGTAGAAGCATAAACACCGCTCTCCGGCAACTATATTCCCGTATACAAACCTGTCTTTGCTTATTTTTTATATTTGGATAATATAATCAAAGACCGGTCCCTGCGCCCATAGCTCAGCGGTTAGAGCACGCGACTTATAATCGCGGGGTCCTTGGTTCAAATCCAAGTGGGCGCACTTCGACTCGCTTCGCTCGCTCAGTGTAAACACATTCACGTTACTCAAGGTAAACACAATACTGAGTAGCGAGGAGAAGTGCCCTGAGCCTGTCGAAGGGCATCATTAGTTGGCGGGTCGACGAGATTAGCGCAAAAACCCCAACAACATAAAGCGTCCTTAGCTCAGCGGCAGAGCACCTCGTTTACACCGAGGGGGTCGTAGGTTCAAATCCTACAGGACGCACTTCGACGCGGCTCAGTGCAGGCACCGACTCGCTTCACCTGCTCAGGGTAAGCACCCCGACTCACCGCGCTTGCTCAAGGCAAACTATTTCAATCAACCACTAAATGCTAAAACCATATTCGGATAACATAATATTCTTTGACACCGAGTTTTCAGACCTTGATCCATATAAAGGAGAGATTCTTTCGGTTGGCATGATAAAACCGACTGGCGAGGAACTTTATTTGGAACTGGAACATGACGGGAATGTAAGCGATTGGGTGAGAGATAACATCCTGCCGACGCTTACGCAAAACAAAGTTTCCCGCGAAGAGGCGAAAGAAAAGATCCGCGAATTTATCGGATCATCCTTCCCCTATCTCGTATCCTACGTGAATCAGTTCGACGCGGTATATTTTTACAAACTTTTCGGGACGGAAAACCAGCCGGCGTATTACATACCGATAGACTTCGCTTCTATACTATTCGGCTCCGGAATAGATCCGAGAGATTACGGAAACAGATACTCGCGCCTCGTAAACAAACTAGACATAGACCTGTCAAAATACAAAAAACATCACGCGCTTCAGGACGCAAAACTTTTAAAAGAGATGTACTCCCGTTTCTTCGAGCGGGCCGACCAGCTAAATTAATACTCTCGTCCCATTGTAATTATCCGGGTTGCGGATAATGTGTTCGGAATTCGTTTCAGGAAGGTCGAGGCCGGAAGGTTCCGATCGACTTCCGACTTCCTTCCAAGGTGTTTCCGGAGAGACGTTTTCCTTTTCGGCAATTCTTCCGGAAATAATTCATCGTTTCCGGAAGCTGGAAATTTCCTTCGGAAACTAAATTTCCGCTTCCGCACTTTATCTAGTGTTTATAAGGACTTTCCGATTTCTTCCGGATAAACCGACTTCCGAGGGTGTAAAACATTTTTAAAAAGTGTAAAACATTGTGTTTTTTCGATTTTTCAATAATATAGTGTTTTACTATGTTTTTTGCACTTTTGGCATTTTGAATGTTTCACGTGAAACATTTTCACCCAAAACTGAGGTTTTCGGGCATTTTGTTTCACGTGAAACATTTTTATATTTTCTCTACCCCGTCTTAATCGCCTGTAAAATCACCAAATTGTTTCACGTGAAACAATTTGTGTATTTTGAGGGGTGCGAAGTGTGAAATAAAACTAGTAACCAATCTCAGTTTTAAGCAAAATGTTTCACGTGAAACATTTTGCTTAATAAAGAGACTTCCGCTTTAGGTTATTGAGGTGAGTTTTTGAACTTTTGTTTTACGTGAAACATTTTCACCGGTTTTTGGTTATTGCGGAATTGTTTCACGTGAAACATTTTTGCCAAAAAACCGTGTTTTGAGGTAAATTGTTTCACGTAAAACAATTTCCTTAATTTGAAATATAATTTAGGCATGGAAACTTCTAGGATAGGCATGGTCGGTGAGAGGGTGGCCGAGGTTTATCTAAAAAAGATCGGGCACCGGATATTAAAAAAGAACTTTAGAAAAAAGTGGGGTGAGATAGACATCATATCAATCTCGCCCGACGGCGTTCTGGTATTTACAGAGGTAAAGTCATCACTGCTTACGAGCGGTACGCCACTGGTATCTCCAGAGGATCATATGACAAGCAAAAAGATTCACAGCTTGAGAAAAATGTCCGAGTTCTTTTTTAACAGACACGAAGATATATCCGACAATGGTTTTAGAATTGATTTTATTTCCGTGCGCGTACCGAAAGAAAAAATAATATTACTGTCTCGTCTCCCAAGCCAGCTATTGACAAGATTTATAAAATGTTGTGATGTGTCTGTTACTGAGAACATATAATGTTCATCCGCATTTAAATAAGAAAAGTAGTTAACGAATAAAGATTTTTATATTCGCATTTGATTTTAAAAATTTTCATTCGTACAATTACGATATGGAAAACGTGGAGAGATTTAAAGACAGACTTATTGAAGAAAAAGAGAAGTTAGAAAAAGAGATAAAAGAGCTCCAGAATTATGATATGGGGAGCGCCGACGATGATCGCCATGGGGAGGAGAAGGCCGATGAGATCGAGGAGTATATGAACGCGGCCGGAGAGATAGCTCCGCTCCAAGCTCGGCTTGAGGAAACAAAGATAGCATTGGATAAGATCAACGCGGGATCGTATGGCGTATGCGAGAAATGCCACAAAGAGATAGACGAGAAGGTCTTGGAAGCCGTACCGGAATCAAGGCTTTGCCAGGAATGTAAAGCGGCCGAATAAGTTTAACAATGCAATAAAGACTGGCGGCGCGCCGCCGAGAAATGAACCTTTCAAAAGTTTTTTCCGCCGAGCTAATCGGCATTGAAGCGTGTCTTATAGAAGTGGAGACCGATCTGGGCGTCGGTCTGCATGAGTTGAATATAGTAGGATTAGCGGACAAAGCTCTTTCCGAGGCCAGAGAAAGGGTGAGTTCCGCGATTAAAAACAGCGGGCTCAAACCGCCGAACAGGGAAAACCGCAAGATAACGGTCAACCTTGCTCCAGCCGACCTTAAGAAAGCCGGCAGTCATTATGATCTGGCGATAGCGATAGGATACCTGCTGGCCACAGGTCAGGTTTCCAAGTTTGAGACGGGAGACAAGGTTTTTATAGGAGAGCTCGCGCTGGATGGAAGCATCAGGCCGGCGGCGGGTGTTCTAAACTTCGCTCTGCTTGCTAAAAAACAAGGGTTCAAACAGGTTTTTATCCCCAAGGCCAACGCGAGTGAGGCCGCTTTGGTTCGCGGCATCGGCGTTATTCCCGTAAATACTTTAAGCGAGCTGTTGAATCATATTGACGGTATGAACGAGATACCGGCGCATCCTTATACGGAGTTTGCTCCCGAAACAAGATATTCTATAGACATATCGGAGATAAGAGGACAGGAGGCGGCGAAAAGGGCGCTGGTCGTCGCCGCGGCGGGAGGGCACAACATCCTTATGAGCGGACCTCCCGGCTCGGGAAAGACGATGCTCGCCGAATCGATCAACTCAATTCTTCCGCCTCTAACTTTACGCGAATCCATAGAGACCTCGAAGATATGGAGCGCGGCCAATCTTCTTAACGGCAAATACCTTACACAGCGACCGTTTCGTTCGCCGCACCATACCGCCTCGAGCGCGGCGATCATAGGAGGCGGACAGAACCCGAGGCCGGGCGAGATCAGCCTTGCCCATCGCGGAGTTTTATTTCTGGATGAGTTACCAGAGTTTAAAAGAGATGTTTTAGAGTCCCTGCGCCAGCCCTTGGAATCCGGGTCGGTCACCGTCTCTCGTGCTAGAAACAGTCTGGTTTTTCCGGCAAAGTTCATGCTGGTAGCGGCTATGAATCCTTGTCCGTGCGGATTCCTCGGCGACGAGGAAAAAGAGTGTCGTTGCACCGCTTCGGAAATTTATCGCTATCAAAAGAAGATATCCGGGCCGCTCCTCGACAGGATAGATATCCAGATAAACGTCCCCCGGATGAAGCTGGATAGTCTTTTACGTCCGTCTAACGACTCGAGTAACTTAAGAGATACGGTAACCGCCGCTCGGCTTAGACAAAGGGAGAGGTTTAAAAATAACGGGATTCCATTATTTACCAATTCAGAGATGAGCTCTAAAATATGCGAACAGCTGATAAAACTGGATAGAGGGGCGCTTTCGTTTTTAAAATCCGCTTTTGATCAGTCGCTCCTGGGAGCAAGAGGATATTTTCGGTTATTAAAGACCGCTCTTACCATCGCCGATCTCGAGGGGGCCGCGACAATAAGCGAGGCTCATATAGCCGAGGCTTTCCATTTGCGCCTTAGGGAGGAGTAAAATTACTGGCCGTTGCTGGCCAAACTTTGGAGAGCGCGCAGGGGAACGTTGAATTTAAAAGCTATCGCCTGAAGAATACTGCTAGTACTTGCTCCTGCGGCATAGTTAGCTGTCGCCTCAGCCGCGAAAGTCTTGCCGCTCGGACTGGACAAGCTTATAAGCGACCCGTTGCTCAAATCCGCCAGGGCCAGGTATCCATAGGTACTGGCACCGGCACTGCTAATTGACGCGTTATTGTTAATAACGGCTCCGCTCTCTATGCCCGAGGCGGTGGCCGCCGCCAGATCGGGAGAGGGCGTATTCGCCGCTGGGGCGTTGTTATTACTAACAAAAAATCCCCCCGAGAGGGCTCCAATAAGCATTACCGACGCGACCACGCTGACAGGAATGAGAGGGAGGTTAAGCCAAGCCTTAGCGTCCCGCCCAAGAGTGTCTAGCCAACTTCTTAAGTTTTGCGGTATTGTACTAATGCTTTACATGATACCAGAAAAAAGGGAAATTAATCAAGACGCGCCGGAACTGCTTAGCAAGGAGCAGGCGGAGGCTGTGGAGTATGGCGGCGGGCCCCTGCTTATCTCGGCCGGGGCGGGGAGCGGAAAAACCCGGACCTTAACCGAGAGGGTCATAAGGCTTATGGACTCCGGCGTGCCCGGGAACCGGATCCTGGCCATAACTTTTACCAACAAGGCCGCTCAGGAATTAAAAAACCGCGTTTTAAAACGATTGCCGCACGTTCTAGAGAACGAACTTCCTCTATTAGGGACGTTCCATTCTTTCGGGGCCAGAATCCTGCGCGAGGAAGCGAAGACTTTCGGCAGATCGGAGACATACTCGATCTTCGACGAGGACGACTCGATCCGAGTTATTAAGAGATTAATCAAGTCCCTGGGGTTATTGAATGAGAAATATCCGGCGGCAAAGATAAAAAAAGACATTTCAGAGATTAAGGACCAGCTTTCTTCCGCTGATGGATTAAAGGTGGAGATTCGCCGATTATTTGAAGAATACGAGGAGGAGTTACTGCGACAGAACTCTTTCGATTTCGATGATCTTATACAAAAGCCAGTTTTACTGCTAAGCCAGGACAAGGATCTTCTTAAAAAATACCAGGAAAGATACCTGTATATATTAGTAGACGAGTTCCAGGACGTTAACACCGGACAGTACGCCTTGATAAGGATGCTCGCGGAGAATCACAGGAATCTAAATGTGGTCGGAGATGATAACCAGTCGATCTTTCGCTTTCGGGGAGCGGATTTCAGGAATTTTCTGGCTTTCGAAAAAGACTGGCCCGGAGCTAAGATAGTGAACCTGGGCAGAAACTACCGCTCTAGCGGCAACATCGTCTCCGCCTCGGCCGCGGTTATAGAAAACAACAAGCAGAAAAGGAAAAAAGAGCTTTGGACGGACAATCCGGCCGGGGAGCCTGTAAGAATAATAAACGCCTACAGCGCCGGAGAGGAGGCGAGCGTAATCGCCGACGAGATAAGCAGTAAGGCCGAGAGACATAACGTCGCCGTTCTTTACAGAACCAACGCGCAATCACGCGAGCTGGAGCAGGCGTTTAACTTCTTGTCTATTCCTTATGAGATTTACGGGGGGCTTAAATTTTATGAAAGGAAGGAGATAAGAGATATTATGGCGGGGGTTCGGTACGCGGTTAATCCGCGCGACACATCTAGTTTGGAGAGATTGGACAAGAATCTGCGAAAAGGACCGTTCCGGATACTGCGGGAAAGTCTGCCTGAGGCCGCGAAAAAACTGAGCGCCGAGGGATTAATCGAGTTTTTCCTAGAAACCTCCGGGTATAATAACCTGCTTAAAGACAAGTTCGATAATTACGAGGATAGGGCGGAGAACGTGGCCGAACTTATTAAGTTCGCCAAAGGGTTCGGTACGCCGGTCGAGTTCATGGAAAGAGTTTCGCTTCTCGAATCTTCCGATCGCTCCTCGAGCAAGAACTCGGCCGGAAGGGCCGGCACGATAAAGATGATGACTATGCATCTTTCAAAAGGACTGGAGTTCGATGAGGTGTACCTAGTGGGAATAAACGAGGGATTAATGCCGCACGAGAGATCACTCTACTCGGAAGAAGAAATAGAGGAGGAGAGAAGACTGATGTACGTGGGGATGACTAGAGCCAGGAAAAAACTAACCATAAGCTTTTACGACTTTCCCTCCAGGTTCATATACGAGATTCCGGATGAGCTTCTCGCGGCCGGAGAGACTCTCCCGATAATAGACGAGGATGGTATACTAAGGAAGTAAGGTGGCAAAAAGACTTGGTCAGCATT
Organism: Candidatus Colwelliibacteriota bacterium; assembly: GCA_014874305.1. GTDB lineage: Bacteria > Patescibacteriota > Minisyncoccia > UBA6257 > Colwellbacteraceae > JACWAO01. The sequence continues at coordinate 12,399 of JACWAO010000097.1, forward strand.
TCTTAAAAGACGATGCCGTGCTAGCGAGGGCGGCCGCTTCGCTTAATATTAAAGAAGGCGACATCATTATAGAGATCGGC
>JACWAO010000098.1 GCA_014874305.1 Candidatus Colwelliibacteriota bacterium
CAATCCCCAGAGATCATTGCCCCATTTGTTTTTTAATTCCTCAATGTCTTCTTTCTTAAGCTTCGCTCCGCGCTCACCAGCCTCCTTTTTAATAAAAGCGTCGAGCTGTTTTTCCTCAAGCTCACCAAACTCCTGACTTAGTTTGGAATTTTCCAATATAAACTTGTATGCGGCCGGCGGCTTGCTTTGTTCGTTTAAAACCAAAACCGCGTCCTCGTCCTCTTTAATATCCCCCTTAAGAAAACTTTTTAACTGCTTATCGTCATCGGCCGCGAAACTTCCGGTTACAACCGCCAGCCTCTTCGGCGAGAAGAGCGTACAGCTGGAGCAAAAGTCGATTAGCGCCGTCGTTTTTCCCGGTTCCTTAAGATCAAAGCTCTCATGACCAAGATTCCCGTTCTTTTTTTCGAACTCGGAGATTATCTCGCGGAGCTTCTTCTGCCGCAGATAAGAATTGGGGCCGTAAAGCAGAATTATCATTTCTTACCGTGCTTAAGCGACGCTTTTATGAACTCAGTAAAAAGCGGGTGGGGAGAAAACGGATTCGACTTCAGCTCCGGATGGAACTGCGTAGCCAGAAAGAACGGATGCTCTTTTCTGGACAGCTCCATAATCTCCATAAGCCTGCCATCCGGGGAGGTCCCGGAAAACGCCACCCCGGCTTCTTTAAGATCTCCTACATACTCCGGATTAACCTCGTACCTATGCCTATGCCTCTCGCTTATTTTTCCGGTTTTATAGGCGGATAGTGCAATGCTTCCGTTCTTTAACAGCGCCGGATACGCCCCCAGCCTCATACTGCCGCCCATGTCTTTTTTGGCAAGCTTGTTTTTCTGTTCAGGGAGGATATCTATTACCGGATGCCCGGTGTTTTTGTTAACCTCGGTGGTATTCGCGTCCTTAAACCCTAGTCTGTCGCGGCTTATCTCGACTATCGCCAACTGCATTCCGTAGCACAAACCGAAAAACGGGATTTTTTTCTCGCGGCAGAAGCGGATCGCCTTGATCTTTCCCTCCACCCCCCTAGAACCGAAGCCTCCGGGAACTATTATTCCGTCGTACTTTCTTAAATCACCCAAGTTTTCCGCGTCTATCCATTCTATAACCGGTTTACTTCCTAAAGAGTAAGAGGCGTGCTTCACGGCCTCAATAACCGAGATATACGAATCCGCGAGCACAAAGCCGCCGCTTCCGAAATACTTCCCGACTATCCCGATCCTGACCGTCTTTTTGGCGGCGTGTATTTTCGCGCTAAGCTTCTTAAACTCTTTCAAGTCCTTCTTTCTGGGACGGAGCCCCAATTTTTTGAGAACTCTCCCGCTAATATTATCCTTCTCGAAATTAACCGGAACATCATAAATGCTTTCCACATCCGGCGCGGAGATGACATCGTCCACCGCTATGTTGCAGTTAAAAGAGATCTTCTCTCTTCTTTTCTGGTCGATTGGAACGCCGGCGCGGGCGATAACAATATCCGGCTGAACCCCGCCGGCATTCAGCGTCCTAACCGCGTACTGTGTAGGTTTTGTTTTCAGCTCGCTGTCCTTGTTTAAAAACGGCAGATAGCTTATCAAAGCCAGCACGACATCCTTCGGCCGCTTCAGTTTGAGTATGCGCACTGCTTCTAGGAAAAGTATGTTCTGATACTCGCCGACCGTCCCTCCTATCTCCACTATCGCTATCTCCGCGCCGGTAAGTTTGGCCGCGCGGTTTATTCTATCGATCACTTCCAATGGAATATGGGGCACAACCTCGACGCACTTCCCGTTATAGTAAAGCCGCCTTTCTTTATTAATGACCGTCTGGTAAACACTGCCGGTCGTCATGTAATTCGCCCTGCTCAAGTTTTTTCCAAGAAACCTCTCGTAATTTCCAAGATCCTGATCGCACTCAGTGCCGTCATCGAGCACGAACACCTCTCCATGCTCCGTCGGGTTCATCGTCCCCGCATCGACGTTGACGTAAGGGTCTATCTTTAAGGCCGTCACCTTAAACCCCCTCGACTGCAGAATCGCCCCGATCGAAGCGGATGCCACGCCCTTTCCGACTCCAGACATAACACCCCCCACCACAAAAACATACTTCATATATTTTCAGTTTATACATAAAAACTCCTAAATCCAAACGGCGCCCGAAAGGCCTATTAAAACGCGTTTCCCGGACTAAATTTACCAGAAAGAGCCGGTTCGCTAGCGCTGGCAGAGAGGGCAAAACGATGCCGTCCTGCCGGAGATTTTGATTTTAGAAATGGCTGATCCGCACCTGCGGCACGGGTGTCCGGCCAGGCCGTAGATCAGTCTTTTTTCTCCATACCCGCCCTTGCTTCCGCTTACATCTCTAAAATCCGAGAAAGAGGTGCCGCGCAACCGAACCGCTTTTTTAAGTATCGCGCGCATGGCGGAGTATATTTTTCTTGCTTCCGCATCCTTAAGCTTGGAAGAGGTCTTTAGAGGACTGATTCTGGCGAGCCAAAGAATCTCGTCCGAATATATATTCCCTATGCCCGCCACAGCTGTCTGGTCTAACAAAACGGCCTTAATCGGCCTGTTTTTCTTCAAGATTATTTTTTTTAAGCTCGCCGCGGTTAACTGAGGGGAGAGCGCGTCCGGCCCGAGTTTTTTAAGTTCATTAAGCTTCTCGACGCGCTCCGCCTTTCCAAAAACTATCCTGGAA
>JACWAO010000099.1 GCA_014874305.1 Candidatus Colwelliibacteriota bacterium
AGGAAGAGATAAAAAAATTTAATCCGGAGGAGTACTGGACGGTCACCGCGATTTTAAATCCGCAATCATCCGAAAAAGATGTTTTTGCTTCCCTTTTAAACAGCGTCGATGGGAAGACGCTCGAGAAAATGGAGCTAAAAGCCGCGGAAGCGGAAAAAATATCCGAGGATTTAAAAAAATCCGAATTTAAAGTCGAGTCGGTCGAGCGCAAGGAGCTAAAAAGAAATCCCCTCCCGCCGTTTACTACGAGCACGCTCCAACAGGAGGCGTCCCGCCGGCTAAGATTCAGCGCCAGACAAACTATGCGCGTCGCGCAGAGTCTTTATGAAAAAGGGCTTATCACGTATATGCGCACCGATTCCGTAAACCTTGCTCCCGAGGCGCTATCTGCCGCCAAGGAGTGGATAATGAGAAACTTGGGAGAGAAATACGCCTCCTCCTCTCCCCGCCGTTTCAAAGTCAAATCCCGCCTGGCGCAGGAGGCGCACGAGGCGATAAGGCCCACTGATATTTCCCTGGAGTCCCCGGTAGATGACCCGAGAGAGAGAAAGCTTTATGACCTAATATGGAGAAGATTCGTGGCTTCCCAGCTTCCGCAGGCGATTTTCGATTCGAAAAATATAGCGGTATCGGCGGAGGGCAAAAGAAAATATGGACTGAGGTCATCCGGATCGACGGTGAAGTTCGACGGGTTCTTAAAAATCTGGCCGACTAAGTTCGAGGAAAATAATCTGCCGGAAGTAAAAGCCGGCGAGGCGCTTCGCTTAAAGGAGGTTAAACCGGAACAGCACTTCACCGAGCCGCCCGCGAGATACAATGACGCGAGTCTTATCAAAGCCCTTGAGGAGTACGGCATCGGCCGGCCGTCAACTTACGCGCCGATAATATCGCTTCTTCAGGAAAGAAATTACGTCGTTAAAAACCAGGACAGGCGTTTCGAGCCGACAGAGATAGGAGGAATCATAAACAAAGTGCTGTCGGAAAACTTTCCCGAGATAGTCGATATAGGATTCACCGCCAAGATGGAGGAGGATCTCGACAAGGTAGCGGAGGGCGAGGCCGATTGGAAAAAAATAATCGGCGCGTTTTATTCCGAATTCGAACCGCAGTTAGAAAAAAAATACGTGGAAGTGGAGAGTATGAAGCCGCCTGTTATCGAGACGGACGAGAAGTGCGAGCTTTGTGGAAAGCCGATGGTTATAAAGTTCGGGCGCTTTGGAAAGTTCCTGGCCTGCTCCGGCTTCCCTGAGTGCAAGAACACGAAGTCCCTGCAGAACGAAGATAATAATACCAATATCCCCTGCCCGAAGTGCGGGGAGGGACGGGTCGTAGTAAAAAAGACCAGAAAGGGAAGGATATTTTACGGATGCAATCGCTGGCCAAATTGTGACTACGCGAGCTGGAAAAAGCCGGAACAGCAAACTACTTCGAAACTCTAAGTTCCAAACACGAAATTCTAAACACGTACGGTTTCGAGCTTGTGATTTGTTGTTCTGAATTTGTTTCGGATTTCGGATTTGAGATTTAGGATTTATTTCTATAATGTAGTTACATGAGCTTAGATGAGTTCCTGAAGGATAAAAACGGCGTTGTTTACAGGGCTTATGAGGTTGCCAAAAAAGCGCACGCCGGCGTAAAACGTCTTAGCGGAGAGCCGTATTTTAACCATTCCTTGTCCGTCGCGCGGGAGCTTGCGGATTGGGGGTTGGACGAGAATACCATCGCCGCCGGCCTGCTTCACGATGTGGCGGAAGACACTTCCTATGGACTGGAGAATATAAAAAAAGAGTTTGGGGACGAGGTGGCTTTCCTGGTTGACGGTATGACTAAACTCAGCCGTGTAAAATACCGCGGGCAGGAAAGGCAGATAGAAAGCATAAGAAAAATGATTCTCGCTATGGCCGAGGATTTGCGCGTAGTTTTAATACGCCTCGCGGACCGGCACCATAACATGAAAACTCTTTCGTCTCTGCCCCCGCAAAAACAAAAAAGGATAGCCGAGGAAACAATGGAAATTTACGCTCCTCTTGCGTACCGACTCGGGATGCAAAGATTAAGCGGAGAGCTGGAAGACCTGGCGTTCCTTTATCTTTATCCCAAAGAGTACAAGTGGATTTTGAACAACTTGAAATACCATTATGAAGAGAGGGAGAGGTACCTGAACAGGGTTAAGCCGCTTGTTGAAGAGGCTTTGGCCCTAAACGACATAAAGCCGATTATAATAGACTTCCGCGCGAAACGGTATTCGAGCTTGTACAAAAAGCTCCTGAAGTACGATATGGATATCAATAAGATATACGATCTTGTCGCTTTCCGTATAATTGTCAGCACGGTTGGGGAGTGCTACGCGACCTTGGGAATAATCCATAAGCTATGGCCGCCGTTGCCCGGGAGAATCAAGGACTATATCGCTATGCCGAAACCGAACGGGTATCGTAGTTTGCACACCACGGTTCTTTGCCTTGATAAGCAGATAGTGGAGTTTCAGATAAGGACGGAGGAGATGCATCGGGAAGCGGAAAACGGAATCGCCGCGCACTGGGCGTATGAACAGATGAAAGGTTCGAAGCGGTACGCGCGCAGGCAGGCTTCGGTTGCGGACACAAGAGAAATAGAATGGGTTGAAAAATTGCGTTCCTGGCAGAGCGATTTTTCGGATTCAAAGGAGTTTATGGACGCCTTAAAGATAGA
>JACWAO010000100.1 GCA_014874305.1 Candidatus Colwelliibacteriota bacterium
TCTTTATTTTTTTCACAGTGAGTTTATCCGCCAATGCGCCCGCGGACTCGGTAATATTATCCACCCCATCGGACGCCAAAGAAAGAATAAGCTGGTTACTTTTTAAAGACCTTACCGCTCCCAAAACCACATCCATATTTCTTCCTCCTTTGCCGCTTTTATTAGTCACGCAAACAACAGTTTCTCCCCCGTAAAGAATCATCTCCCCATCCTTCTTTAATCCCCGAAGAAGCTCCCTGCCAACTTGCCGCGCTTCTCCCCTGACAAACCCGTCAGCCACAATCGCGCGATATCCCAATTCCTCGGCCTTCGCCTTCATGGCGGAAAGCGCGTCCGCGTTGCTTAAAAGCAGAACGTTCCGGACTTTGCTAAACAGCTTTTTATCCTTCGGAGTCTCTGAAAGGCCGACTTTTCCTATGCCGTACTTCTTGATTATTTTTTCCGCGTTCTCCTTCGTTGTCTTATCCAAAAAAGTCGGACCCGAGGCTACAAGACTAAGATTATTAAACGGAATATCGGAAAATATAAGGCCGATTACATCCGCTCCTCCGGCCATCTTGACCAGATCTCCGCCGTGAACATCCGAAAGATGTTTTCTTACGGTATTCATCTCCTCTATATCCGCCCCCGAATCGAGAAGCTTGTGAAAAATCTCTCTGGAACGCGCGACGGATTCCTTCTCGGGTTTGAAAAGCAGAGCCGATCCCCCTCCGGACACTATCACCAGTACTAGATCGCCTTTCCTCGCGGATTTAATCACCTTAATTATCTCATTGGTGGCTTTTAGATTCCGCGCCGAGGGCAGGGGGTGCGTTCCTAAAAAACTTTTTATCCTTTTCAGTTTCCCCGCCCGTGTATCTACAACCGCGCCTCCGGTTATCTTATCTTTAAGAAGCTTCTCCAGATACTCCGCCGATCCCAAAGCCGCTTTGCCGGCGCCCACGATAAATATCTTACGGTACTTATTAAGGTCTATCTTTGTATCGTTTATTAGGAGAATATTGCCGTTGAGTTTTATTTTATACGGCAGTAAATTGCGCGGGCTTATAGCCTGCAGTCCGGTCTCCGCGACTTCCAAAACATCGCGTCTTAATTTCGTAGCGGATAACGCGCTACGATTTTTAATAAACATTATACATATTGTACTACTTTCCTGAGACAGGAAAATGGTGGAAAACCAGACTTCATTTTCAGTTGACAAATCTTCTCTCGTACCCTAATAATTGGGCACCAATGGCTCCTCAGTATCCCAAATAGAAAGGGGATGTTTTTCAGTGGTTACCGCCTACAGACAGGACGCTGGCGACGACGGTAAGTTTTTTCCCAACAACATCAACGGTCTTTTGGAGGTGGTCTCGACTCTAAAAGCTGGGAACATGGATTTTAGATTCGGTACGCGAGAAAGCGTCTTGGACAACCGGCAGGCCATGGCTAGAAGATTCGGCCTCAAGCTCAATGACTTCGCGTATATGTGCGCTGAGATGAGCGACAAAATCGCGCTTGTTACCAAGGCAAACGGCAAGGGAACGCCATGCGACGCAATGTTCACCGCAAAATCCCGCGTCTTCCCAACGCTACTGCCGGGTGATTGCGCCCCGATATTCATCGTGCACAGAGACGTGTGGGGAGTTATCCACGCTGGCAGAGCTAATGCCAGCGCGATAGTTCCGGCATCTATTTCGTGGCTTAAGGACAGCTTCGGCATCAACCCATCTGCGCTGATCGCGATGTTAGGACCAACAATAAGGGATACCTACATGTTTCCTTACGACAAGCGGAAGTACATCGAGGATCAGTTACAAGACAGCGCGTGGACCGGGCACATCGACGAAGAGTCGGATGGATACCACGTCCATCTGGACTCGTGCGTACAATACCTTCTCCGTAAAAATGGAGTAGGGAGGATCATAGACCTCGGCATGGACACCGCCAAGGGTTTCTTCTCCCACTCTCTGGGAATCGAGGGTCGGCACGCCTGTTTCATAGGTAAGCCGGCCTGATTCCAACCCCCCCCAATCCTGCACCAAAAGGCCAGACGAGCTAACGCTCGCCTGGCCTTTCTCATTTCACAGTTGGCGAAGGTGGTCAAAATTCCGCCAATCTGTAAAAGACTTCTATTTTACGAACAGCTTAACCAGCCAGCCGAAGACACTAAAACCGTTCGACTGCGCTTGGACGTACGCATTAAGCTGAGTATTGGTCTGCTGCAGCACGTTAATCTGATTCGTTAACTGCTGCTGGTCAGCCGTGCTTGTAACCTCACCTTGAAGCTGTGTGAGGACCTGGATCTGCTGTTGATTATTGACAATTATTCTTTCCGCGTCATTTATCGCTCCGAAGTTCGGTCCGATAAAAAATTTAGCAACGCCGTTGCGGTTCTGAATATTGCCTATAGCGGTGTCCAGCTTAACCTGATTCTGTTCCTGGGCCTGGGCTATAACTCTTATCTCCTGGCCTATTCCGCCGGTACGATCGGCTATGCCTAAAAGCTCCTGGACAGCGTTAGCTACCGCGCTCCTATGCTCGATTCCTATCTCGTTGTTTACCGTACTGCTAGAGTTAACAGTAGCCGTACCGGTAGCAGTTCCGGTTGCCGTACTGCTCCCATTTTCCGAGGAAGTCGCTTCGACGTGTCCTCTGGCATTAACACGCCCTTCCGCCGATACCCCAACGCCTAAACCGTTAACGGAAACGCCGGCATTGTCATTGGTATAGGCACTGCCTCGCGCGTTTACGGCCGCGTATGCCGGAA
>JACWAO010000010.1 GCA_014874305.1 Candidatus Colwelliibacteriota bacterium
GTATTATGTATTATATAATGTAGCTATCCCAATGAAGTTCTTAAGCTCCCTAGTAATATCTTTTATAGCCAACGGGGCAGGGCTTTATATAGCCGGCGTCTACGTCCCCGGCTTTTCCATAACACCGAATTTAAGAGATGTCGCCGTAGCCGCGGCCATACTGACCGGAATAAACCTCGTGGTCAGGCCTATTTTGAAACACATCCTCTGGCCGCTTATGATACTTACCATCGGCCTGTTCGGCATAGTAATTAACGCCTTAACCCTTTACGTTCTTGACTATTTCCTGCCATACATTACAATAAGTGGGCTTATACCTCTAATATACGCCACGCTGATAATAACCGCCGCCAACATAGCCGTGGGTATCGTGGCAAAAATCCTATAGACTTATACTAGCTATGAACGCTTTGATAAATTACGCTCTAATAGCAATTTCCATAATATTAACCGTACTAGTCATTCTGCAGGATCGGGGAACCGAAGCCGGAGGTATTTTCGGCGGAAGCAGTGTTGGCGGATATTACCAGCAAAGACGGGGAATAGAAAAGATAGTTTTTAACCTAACCATAATACTAATAGCCGTTTTCGGCCTTCTTTCGTTAGCTAATCTCATAGTTAAGTAGGAGCCGGGCTGTTAAAGTCAAATGTTTTTAGCAATACTCACCTCGCTTTCCAAAAAGGAAAGAATCGCTTTCGCGGCGGCGCTTATAATTTTCGTTATGGCGGCCATTCTTTTAATATCCGACTTTCTTGCCCATAACGCCTACTACGTAGCCGCCTACGGCGGGGAGTGGCGTGAAGGAATAGCAAGCCAGCCGGTATTTATAAACCCGATCCTGCCGACCACCGAGGCGGACCAAGACGTTTCAAGCTTAGTCTTTGCGAGGCTCGGCGATATGACCGACGCTATAACGCAGGTAAACCCCACAACCTGGGACGTGCACTTAAAGCAGGGACTCAAATGGCAGGATGGAGCTCCTATTACGGCTGACGACGTAGTTTTTACCATAAACACCATAGAAGACCCCAACGCCAACTCCCCCCTTTTCGCCAGTTATGAGGGAGTCAGGGCCACGAGACTCAGCGAACTCTCGGTGAGATTTACCATTCCAACCCCGTACGTCTTCTTCGCTAAAGACCATATAGAGAACCTGGGGGTGATACCGGCTCACATTTTTAGCGGTATCCCGTCTCAAAATATGAGACTTTCGCAATACGGCCTGAGTCCGGTGGGATCGGGTCCGTATAAGGTAGACTCGTATGCCCACGACAGCAACGGGTTCATAACCTCCATAAGCCTTAGCAGGAACAGCAACTACTTCGGGGAGAAGCCGCACATCGCAAACATTGTTATAAAGTTTTACAAGAGCAACAGCGACATGATAGCCGCGTTCAACTCCGGAGCAATCGACGGGTTTGGATTACCGACGTCTAACTTGTTAAAAGACGTAACTCTGCGCCACAAAACCCATCTCCTTAATTCGCCCCGTTACTACGCGATATTCATGAACCAGAACGCGAATCCGTCCTTGGCCAGTCTCGGAGTAAGACAGGCGCTGGACGGCACAATAGATAAAAGCGCGATGGTTAACGGCCTGTTTAACGGGGATGCAACGCCGATGTACGGACCCTCTACGGGAACACCGAACCAGAACACCAACTTCAACCCGAGTCTCGTTAACGGCTTAAACCTGACGCTAACGGTCCCGAACGACCAGTTTCTCATAGACACCGCGGAGGAAGTACAGCAAGCATGGAAATCATATGGAGCAACCACGACTATAGACGTAGTCAACGCCTCGGATCTGTCGAACAAGGTGTTAAAGGGAAACAACTACGAATTGCTGTTGTTCGGCAACATAGTCAAGGGCACCCAGGATCTGTTCTCCTTCTGGGACTCGAGTCAGTTCCCCTACCCTGGACAAAACCTTTCCTTGTATAAGAACAGCAGGGTTGATAGTCTCTTGGAGGATTATCGTTCGAACCAAAGCTCGTCTACCCGCGCCAGCGACTTGTCGAAAGCCAGCAGTATCATAGCGCAGGACACGCCAGCCATATTCCTGTACTCTCCGGAGTACGTATATGTAAGCTCGCCGGACTTGCAGGGGTTCGGAGATAATAAAATTATTAATACCTCGGATGATTTGTTTTCCGATGTAAGTAACTGGTATGTAAAAACCAGGATAGTTTTAAAATGATCTTCAGCAAGGGTTATTCTAACCGTTCCTATACTTGTCATTCTGAGCGTAGCGCCCCCTTCGTCCGCCGGCTGGCGGACTATGGAGGGCCAAGGAAAAATCTTATCAATAAATCCTTCCTTGGTCTTCCGTAGCTCGCAAGAGCGAAGGAGACGCTTCGCTCAGGATGACGACAACTGAAAATTAACAACCAGCCCGGGTGGCGAAATTGGCAGACGCGTACGGTTCAGGGCCGTATGCCGCAAGGCATGGGAGTTCAAATCTCCCCCCGGGCACTTACTTCGACGTGGTCCACCGAAGCTTGTAAGCGAAGGGACCTCGCTTCGCTCGCTCAGTGCAAGCACTAGGAAACGAAGTGTCAAATAAGAAATCGAAAAAATTAAAGGCACAATCCCCTTGCCTATAAACGGGGAAACAAAAAAATAATGATAGAAAAAGAAAGAAAAACAAACGGTTACTACTCCGCGCGCGGACCAGCTAGAAGAAGCTCCTCGTTAAACAGAGACTCCTCTTCGCGAACAAGAAGGCCCATGCCCGCCGGACGGACAAGGACAGCGAGCAGTCCAGAAAGCACCGAACAAGTAGACGCGGTTCGCTTCACGCCTCTCGGAGGGCTGGGCGAGGTGGGAAGAAACATGGCGTATCTTGAGTACAACGACGAGATACTCATTATCGATATGGGTCTGCAGTTTCCCGAAGAAGAAACTCCGGGAATCGATTTTATAATCCCGAACATAACCTCGCTCGAAGAAAAGAAAGATAAAATCAAAGGCGTTGTTTTAACCCACGCCCACTACGACCACATAGGAGCGGTTCCTTATCTTGTCGGCAAGCTCGGCAATCCTCCGATTTACACATCCAAGCTCACCAAAGCGATCATAGAAAAAAGACAGGTCGAGTTTACTAATGCCCCGAAACTGAACGTTATCCCTATTAAAGAGGGGGACAAGATAAAACTCGGCGACTCTTTCGACCTGGAGTTTTTCGGCATGTCGCACACGATTCCGGACAACGTTGGAATAATAATAAAAACGCCGGTCGGCAACCTCGTGCATTTTTCCGACTTCCGCATTGATTACGACGAAAACGGAGAACCCCATGGCCTGGACGACTTAAAGCGCGCCGGCAAAATGGGAATTTCCGCCTTAATGATAGACAGCACGAACTCCGAGGAGTCCGGACACTCTATTTCAGAAAGAGTTGTTGAGAAAAACATTGAAGAGCTCTTTAAGAAAGCCGAAGGCAGGATAATACTCGCCACCTTCTCCTCGATGCTTACCCGTATCGCCGAGATAATCAAGATAGCCGACAGGCTCGGCCGGAGAGTCGTGATTAACGGCCGCTCGATGAAGGACAATGTCGAGATAGCGCAAAATCTCGGCTACATGAAGGTCAGGAAGGGGCTGATAATCCCGGCTGAAGAAATAAATAAGCATAAAGATAACGAGATATTGGTCATCACAACGGGTGCCCAGGGAGAATCAACGGCTGGATTGATGAGAATCATCAACGGCGACAATCGCAACATCCAGATCAAGCAGGGAGACACGATGATCTTTTCCTCATCGGTGATTCCTGGAAACGAAAGAAGCGTGCAGGCGCTTAAGGACAATCTCTCAAGACAAGGCGCTATCGTTTACCACTCCAAGATAATAGACATCCACGCGAGCGGCCACGCGCCGAAGGAGGACTTGCGGCTGGCAATGAAGCTTATAAATCCCAAGTTCGTGATACCTATACACGGTTACTACTTTATGCGGGCCAGCAACGCGCAAAACGCGGTGGATGCCGGAGTGCCCCGTGAAAACGTTCTTTTAATGGATAACGGCCAAGTGGCGTTCATAAACCAGGAGAAAGCGTTCATATCTCAGGAAACCGTTCCGGCCTTTTACGTGATGGTTGACGGTCTGGGAGTCGGAGACGTTCAGGAAGTCGTCTTGCGCGACAGGAGAGTCCTGGCGCAGGAAGGCATGCTTGTGATTATCGTAACTCTGGATAGGCAGACCGGCCAGGTTCTAAAGAACCCCGACATAATCTCCCGCGGCTTCATTTATCTTAAGGAGAGCCAGGAGATATTAAGCGACATAAGGAGAAGGATACGCGGGATCGTCAGCCGCATTCCCCGCCGAGACCAGGATCCAGACTACCTTAAGACCGTCTTCCGCGATCAGATAGGCCAGTTCATCTACACTAAGACCTACCGAAGGCCGATGATACTTCCGGTAGTAATAGAGGTGTAAAAGATCGAACGAAATAAGAGCCTGCAAAACTTACCAGCAATATTTGCTTTTTGCCGCAAATATTGTAACATGACAATGTCTTTCGGTTTGCCATAAACTGAAAGGGTATTACATCTAAGGGCAACCTTCCTCGCGGAGGGTTGCTTTATTTTTTAGCTCCTTTGCCCGCGATGTTTTAATGCCTTTCCCCAAATCTCCTCATTAACTTCCAGCAAATCAAAATAACCGTTTCCTCCTGTTCGCAATTCTTCTGAAACATTATTTTTGGAAGAAAATATATAGATTTGTTTACCGCGCTGTCGTAGGTAAGTTACTAGAGCCAAAAAAATCAGAATCCCCACTAAATAAAATTGCGACATCATACTTCCCGCAATGATGTAGTGCGTCAATAGTTATCTCCACGTCCATATTACCCTTTTCTTCGATTGACTGCCCAGCCTCCGTCACAACCTGTATGCGCTTCAGTTCTTTCTTCCGCACAACAAAGCCCAATCCCCTCTTGAGAAACGTGAAAAACTTATGGCGACTGCTTAAGTCATAGTCTCTTGTACCATTGGCGGGATAGGCAGTGTAATAAAAAATCTCCATCACATCCGCGTTAAACCTCTTTTTTAGAAAAATCTTCACCTTCTCGAAATCAAAAAGCTTCCCCTTCGTTTTCTGGGCCTGCCACACATTCGAGGCATCTATAAAGACATATACCGTCCGTTTAATAGATTGACTATCTCGATTATTATTTCCTGATTTTAATCCAGCTTCTCCAACTAGATTTTGTTCCATGCTAAAAGTATAAGACAACTCACTATTATAGGTCTAACTGACCGAAGTTGAACTTCAATAAGCTTAAGACCTACCGAAGGCCGATGATACTTCCGGTAGTAATAGAGGTGTAAGGTCAGTAAAAAACTCCGTTTATAAACTGAGTTTTTTATAAAATTTACCCAATATTAAATAGGGGCGCCGACTAGGTGTTCAGTAAATGTTTTTTCTAACCAACAAAGGATGTCGTCTTTTGCTTTTGATTTACTTCTAGCGACGCCCACAGCCATTCTATAGAGACGTTCGTCGTCTACCTCTAACCACTTCCCGTTTTTATAAAAGAAAAATAGCAGGGTCATAACTGCTATTCGTTTATTACCATTTTGAAATGGATGATTTTTAACCATTAAATAGAAGAGGATGGCGGCTTTGCCTGTAAGGCGCCGATACAAATGCTTTCTATGAAACGTTTAAAAGGGGACGCTAATACAACTTTCCAACACATTAGAAAATCTGGAACCAAAAGCGGGTATCGGCTCGTTCCAGGTCATAAACTTAACCGCCAACCGATGAGCGATATATTCGACCTCATTAATCGATATAAACTTGGTCTTCATTCCCTGCCTAGACGCTTAAAAACCTCGCCGTACTGTTTAGCCGCTTTTTCAACGGCCTTTTCTATCCTGTTTCTTTGGGCGCTAGTAAGCAATTCACCGGTTGCTTTTAATACATCACTTCTCTTTATCACAAAGTTGCGCCCAACTTTCATAGCCGGCATCTTCCCGCTTTTTATCTTTTTAAACATAGCCGTCCTGCTTATCCTTAAGATCCTTGCCGCCTCTGAGGTTGACACAAAATCAGTTTTCATATCCTCAGGTTAACATGTGTTAACCTAGTAAGTCAAAAAAACCTCTGTTTATAAACATTATTTGCGCGTACCGTTTTTCAACATCCTACTCACCGCCCCCGATATAGACGGCTTCCGCCTCGGCTATTCGGGATCCCGCTATTGCGGGTTGGGGTAAATAAGAAGTATCCTAAGAAAATATATGAAACCACTTATTGTAAGCGGCATTAAACCCTCGGGTATACTGCATATCGGTAATTATTTGGGCATGATAAAGCAGGCTGTCGATCTCCAGAACTCGGACAAGTACTCTTATTTTTATTTTATCGCCGATCTGCACTCCTTAACCACGAAATACGATCCCAAAGAAAAATCAAAGGAGGTGATGGAAGCGGCTATAGACCTTTTATCAGCGGGAATCGATCCCAAGAAATCCGCGTTATTCGTACAATCGCACATCTTGGAACACGCCAACCTGGCCTGGATCTTTAATACGATAACCTCGATGGGCCAGCTCGAGCGAATGGTCGAGTACAAGGAAAAAGTGGCCGACGGGCAGACGCCTAACGCCGGTCTTTTCGATTACCCTGTGCTTATGGCCGCCGATATCCTCATATACAAGGCGCAAAAAGTCCCCGTTGGAGAGGATCAGAGACAGCACCTCGAACTGGCGCGCGATATCGCGAGAAGCTTCAATAAAAGATTCGGCAAAACCTTTCCCGAACCAGCCGGAGTCTATACCAAAGCCCTGCGCGTTATGAGTCTGAGCGATCCGAAAAAGAAGATGTCAAAAACGGCGCCCGCCGGATGCCTTTACCTGTCCGACTCGCCGAAAAAGATAAAAGAAAAGATAAACACGGCCGTAACCGACTCGCATAAAGAAGTCGGATACGATCCGGAAAACCGCCCCGGCATATCCAACCTTATAAATATATACGCGGAGTTCTCCGGAACCAGCCCGGAGGCGGCGGTAAAACAATTTAAAGGCGCGAGCTATAAAGAGTTCAAGGCGGCGGTCGGAGAACTTGTCGCCCTAAAACTGCAAGACACGCAGGAAAGAAAAGCAAACTTAGAAAAGGATAAAAAAGAAGTCTTGCGCATTTTAGAGAACGGCGCGGAGACGGCGCGCCCGATAGCTAAAAAGACTTTGGAAGAAGTAAAAAGCAGGGTTGGGTTGATATAATCACGTGAATCGCGAACCGCATATCGCGAAACGCGAATCATGAATCGCAAAACACAACTCACAGTTCACGGTACACGGTTCGCGTCTCACGATCCACGCTAATCCCTATGACTAAAAACCACCTAGTTCTACACATCCCAAAGCTCAGAATAAACCCTTCGATACTACTCAGGGTAAATAAAATGGCGCGAGGAGCTCTCGCGCCGAAAACGTCATGGTCTCATAATTAAAATGAGGGTCGTGGACCACGTCACCACCGTGATCACAGTCATAACCGCGACAACGATGACCAATCTCCAAAAGAGGCGGTTGAAATCAGGATCAACCCTTCTCACTATGATTCCTCCCGCTCGGAAAGTTCAGATGCGCAATAAAGAGAAAAATAAACCCAAAAGGATTAGCCGTCAACCTTCGCCTCTCCTTCGTCCGCCTTCGATAAAGCTACGGCGGACTACGAATGAGCAATGCAAGGCTACGGCTGGCAACGTTAATTGACCTTACTGAACCCTATCCAGATCGGCGTCTCGTCTATCTCGCCCGCGGATTCCGCGTCAAACTTCTTCCCGCGGCGAAAGACGATGGTTTTGGCGTTAACGGTCTTCTTCAGCTGTTTCTCGTTTTTCTCCGCCACGTCTCTTGTAAGA
>JACWAO010000101.1 GCA_014874305.1 Candidatus Colwelliibacteriota bacterium
GTATCTCAGCCATAGCGCGGATGATGCTGAAGCGGGGAATAAGCGTCAGCGGGTCGGATCGCTCTTCTTCCATAATCACGAGCGAGTTAAAAAAACTCGGAGCACGTGTTTTTATAGAGCACAAAGCCTCGAACGTTACAAGGAATGTGGACATTGTGATATACACGATCGCTGTTCCAGAGAATAACCCGGAGCTTGCTCAGACTAAAAAGATGGGGATTCCGGTTATGACCTACCCGCAGGCCCTCGGTGAGATTTCTAAGGATCATTTTACCATCGCTGTTTCGGGAACTCACGGCAAAACTACGACCACGGCCATGATAGGGGGCATCTTTAAGGACGCGAAAAAAGATCCGACAGTGGTTGTCGGCAGTTTAATCGGGAAAGGTAAAAGCAACTTAATAGCTGGAAAAGGAAAGTATTTCATAGCCGAGGCATGCGAGTATAAAAGATCGTTCCTTAATCTTCACCCGAAAATAATAGTAATTACAAACATCGATAACGACCACTTGGATTACTATAAAAACTTAAAGGAGATTCAGAAAGCGTTTAGCGAGTTCGTTTCTAAGCTTGGTGCTAAGGATTACCTGGTAACCGACGCGAAAAATCCGACCGTTGCTCCGGTTGTAAAGAATGCTTTATGCCGTGTTATTGATTTCAAGAAAGAAAGCGTAAGAGGATTAAAACTGTCTGTTCCGGGCGCGCATAATATTTTAAATGCCCAGGCGGCGCTTGCTGTTTCTAAAATTGCCGGAATTCCGAGATCGACCGCCATAAAATATCTCGCTCATTTCCCTGGAACATGGAGGCGGTTCGAGTTTAAAGGAAAAACCAGGTCAGGCGCGCTGGTTTATGATGATTACGCGCATCACCCAACAGAGATAAAAGCGACGCTTTCCGCCGCGAGAGAGGTTATTAGAAAAAACAAAAACAGCATAAAGAAACTTATAGTCGTTTTCCAACCGCACTTGTACAGCCGCACCAAGCTCTTATTTAAGGAGTTCGCGAAGAGTTTTAATGACGCGGACGAACTTGTTTTGGTTCCGATATATGCCGCGCGTGAGACGAACGACAAGACGGTCTCCTCGGCGGAGCTGGCTAGGGAGGTAAAAAAGAATGGAATTGACGCCAAGGCGGTAGATAGTTTTAAAGAGGCCGTTCAACTCCTTAAGGGACGTTCCGGCAAGGGGTATATGATCTTAACCATGGGCGCGGGGGATGTTTATAAGATTGGAGAGTGGTTGTTGAAGAAAAAGAGATAGTATATCCCAAAAAGGAAAGCTCCCGCCCGAAGGTGGGAGCTTGTATGTCGCGGGTGCAATAATGATACCGAGGTTCAGAAACGTCGTCCGGGGTTGCGCTTCACGCAACGGGGTTTGGGGTTCTTGGGACCTCGCGCGGGCCCATCGACACGCGCTCGTACCCCTCCTTCTTCCAGGCCTCCAGAACCTCGGCCATCTCCACCATCTCCCCAATATTCCGGGGCGGCGGAAGAATTATCAGTTTGGAAGTCGATCCCTTCGGTCCGCGCAAAGCCTTTAGAACCCATTGCACCGGCATCCCTCTCTGGAACAGATTTCTAGCGCCTCGCTAGATTTGGTAATAATTTATCAGACAGCGGTATTTGTCAATATTAACTGAGGGGCAACTATACCATGAAAACAAGTAGAATAATAAGGTCGAGCGATATTCCTTAATTAATAATGACACGTACTATGACTGCGTGTATAATTATCTTGATGGATTGCCAAAAGATTATCGAGCAGAGTAAAGACAGTATCGCCTTTATTTTAACTGAAGATGGAACAGGAAGCGGGTTTATTTTCCAAGAAGAGAACATCTTAGTTACATGTAACCATGTAATAAATGGAAGTAAAAAGATTTTTATAAAATTTCCTGATTCAGAATATATTGGTGTGGATATTATCATTCGTGATGAAGAGCACGATTTAGCACTATTAAGTTTTTCTCCGGACAAAAAGAGAAAGCCGTTGACCTTGGCAAAAAACCTTAATGTTAGGGAAGGAACGCCAGCGGCATTTTCTGGCTATCCCTTGGGGCTAAAAAATCTCACAACACACCAAGGAATTATATCCGGAGTTACTAAAGATCCGGTGGGAATTGTAACGTACAGTATTGACGGAACCGTTAATCCGGGGAATAGCGGATGCCCATTGATGAATTCCAACGGCGATGTTATTGGTATAATAAATGCGATGCGAGTCGAAAGTGGAAAATTATTAAACAAGGTTAAGGAAATGAAGGTTGGTGCTATGAAGATTCACGATACGGATTTGGTAGAAATTTTTCAGGGTATAATAAGAAATATTCAATTAGGTATCGGCTATGCCGTCCCCGCATCATATATTCCTGAACGAAAAAAGATTAACGGAGATCAACCAAAGATAGAGAAACCAGAAAATCAAAACAATAACGACGAAAAATAAGATGTTTAAAAATATTTTTAGATCAGATGGCATATACCTTGGATTTATAAAGGACGATTTTTTGTTCTCGCGGGATGGCGTATATATGGGGTGGGTAGAAGGGACTTTCGTTTGGGACAAAAACGGAAACTTTAGGGGATTATTAGAGAATAAGAGTGGCGTTTACTATATTCTTTTGGAAAGATACACGATTTTACCGACGCCGAGAACTCCTAAAATAAGCCCCAACACAACACCACCCAATCCTCCGGGGCAGATTCAGCCTATTACCCTACCGCCCGGCGTAGCCGATGGATTCTCTAGCCACGTAGATTAAACATGAAAGAAAAAGAGGAAATAAGCGATAAAGATAATTTTTTCTTCGTTTTAAACAAAGCTATATCCTCCCCATCAAAGCCTCAAAAACAGGCGAAGTCCGGTGGTTATACCGAAAAGAAAACTCGTCGACGTAAGTCTGTAAGTGCTTTGAAGAAACGGAGTGGTAAGTCCCGTCAACGGAACGCTTAAGCTGTCCCCAAAATCCCTCGATAGAGTTGGTATTAACGTCTCCATAGGCGTACTTCTTTTTCCCGTGTTTAACGTACTTATGCCGGTATCCTAGAGCCGGAGTTTTCTTGTAGATATTAAACTCGTCGGTGATTAGGGTAGAGTCTTTTTTAATGTTCTTCTTTATCTTTCCAAGTATGATGTGGGTTTGTCTTGCCTCGATCTGATAGGCTTTTATCTTTCCTTTTCTTTCCGTCATACCCATAACCGCCGACTTATTCTTAAATTCGTTCTCTCTTTTGTCCTTGCCGCCGAAATAGGTCTCGTCCACTTCTACATCGCCGGATAACATTTTCCTATCCTGCTTCATAAGTTGTCTTATCTGACAGCCTATCCTCCAAGCTGTTTTGTAAGTTACGCCTAACTGTCTTTGTAGCTCCTTAGCTGAGATACCGTTCCTAGAAGCCGAGAAAAGATAGATAGCGTAAAACCATAGGATAAGAGGGGTTGAGGAGTGTTCAAAAATAGTTCCCTTAACCGGATGTATTTGTTTGCCCTTAGAATTAGCAAAGCATTTACGCCCCTTCACATAGTAATATCCTTTAATATTAGGATATTTCCTGTTAAATATATACGCGAGGCAGGCCTTTTCATCGGGGAACTCCCGTTTAAAATCTTGAATAGTGTATTTTTCCATACTTCCATCCTAGCAAACTATATACTTGTTGTCAAGGGATAGTTACCAACTGAGGAGAGCTGGTTTCCCTTGTTTTCTATAAACCTCCTTTTTTGTATAATACTTATGAGCGGCAGTGAGAGCACTCACTCAACAAAAATACTTGGAGGTCACCCCTGCCGCTCCTGCATTTATAATAGAGAGATTAGGTTTTAGAAATGGGAAGAAATGAGAGAGTAGAACTGAAGAAGTTAAGTAGCTTTAAGATCGGCGGCCCAGCCGATAATTTTTTGTCCGTAAAGAACGCAGAGGAGGCGGTAGAAGGCATTAAGGAGTGGCGCCGCCGTATTTTTCCGTTGGGGAGAAAAGATGTTTTTGTTTTGGGAGGTGGAACCAATATCCTCTGGGGCGATCGCGGATTTAAGGGCCTGGTTATTAAACCGGAGATAAATATACTGGAACCAGCGGATGACGGCATAAGAGTCGGAGCCGGAGTGCCGGTGTCGGAGGTATTGAACTTAGCGGCGGAAAATAATTTGAGCGGACTGGAATGGGCCGGTGGGCTTCCCGGGACTGTCGGCGGAGCCGTTTTTGGAAATGCCGGAGCTTTTGGGGGAGAGATAAAAGATTCGCTCCTTGAGGTTTTGAGCTTGGACCTCAAGACATATTCTATTATAAAACGCGGGGCAGCGGAGTGCGGGTTTTCTTATCGCAATAGTATTTTTAGGAGGAATCGCGGCAAAGAAATAATACTGGAGGCGGTTTTTAAGCTGGTTCCGGGGGATAGAGGCGAGATATTAGACAAGATGTCGGAGCGTATCCGGTATCGTAAGGAGCGCCAGCCTCTGGAACATCCTAATATAGGCAGTATCTTTAAAAATGTTCCGGTTGAAAGAATGCCAAACGGAGTTATCGAGGAGTACGGGCTTAATATCAAGACTGATCCGTTTCCCGTAATACCGACTGCCAGGTTGATTTCCGAAGCCGGATTGCGCGGGTTGTCTCTCGGGGGAGCAATGGTCTCGCCAAAGCACCCAAACTTTATAGTCAACGTGCTAAGCGCCAGCTCCGATGATGTGGCGGGACTGATAGAAGTCGTGAAAGAAGCGGTTTACGGCAAGTTCGGCGTTCTGCTCGAGGAAGAAATTCTTAATTTAGCGCGCCGGTGAGTTATCAACAGTTTTTTTAAAAACGATTTGTTCTAAAATTAACTTAGGTGGTCAGTAGAAAGGTCAATGTGATTGATAGTCGGCGATCCAACCTTGACCGTAAAAAAATATTAATAATACCATGGCGGCAAAGAAGAAAGCCAAGAAGGGCGGCAAAAAGAAGAAATAGTCTTTTTTGCAAACGACAAGCCCCGCTTTACGCGGGGCTTTGGTTTGTAAATAAGGCCCCCGCGGGGTAATATAAGGCGTATGAAGATAGACATAACGGCTAATAGTTTAGATTTAACGCCGGCTTTAAAGGAATATATAAATATGAAGCTTCAGGGTGTGGATAAGTTTTTAGGCAAACTCGGAGAAGGAACCGACGTGTATGTACGAGTCGAGGTGGGAAGGATTACCAGACACCACCACAAGGGCGATGTTTTTAGCGCGAAGGCGGTACTGCGCGCGGCGGGAACCGATATCCGCGCGGGAGCCGATGGCGAGGACGCGAGAGCCGTCGTCGATGAGGTTAAAGACAAGCTTATCGAGGAGGTCAGGAAGTTTAAAGAGAAAAGAGAGGAAAAATAACATGTCTGGTTTATTCGGTATTTTTGGCAAAGGCGCGAAAATACCGCAGGAGATTTCTTTGGTTAACGAGGAGGAGAAGCGCGTGCGTGATTTGAAAGACGAGGAGATCAAAGAAGAAAGCCTGCGGTTAAAAAAGGAAGTTGAAAACGGGAAGAGCCTGAACGATGTTCTGGTTCCGGCTTTTGCTTTAGTAAGGGAAGCCGCGCGCCGCACCTTGGGTCAGAGGCATTATGACGTACAGCTTTGGGGAGGGCTGGTGCTTCATAGCGGAGGAATAGCGGAGATGATGACCGGAGAGGGAAAAACTCTGGCCGCGACGCCGTCGGTTTATTTAAACGCGCTTTCGGGGAAAGGAGCGCATGTGGTGACGGTTAATGATTACCTGGCGCAAAGAGACGCGGTTTGGATGGGGCAGATCTACAGCTTTTTGGGATTGTCGGTCTCCTGTCTGGTGCACGAGGCGGCTTATATTTACGATCCGGCCTGGCGTATCCCAAAGGATGAAAGCGGCCTTATTGATAAGGAGCGGGATACGACCGGGAGCTTTCTGGTACAGAAGGAGTACCTGCGTCCGGTAAGCAGGAGAGAGGCGTATGAGGCGGACATAACATACGGAACGAATAATGAGTTTGGTTTCGATTATCTTAGGGACAACCTGTCGAGCAGTATTGTCCAGCAGGTTCAGAGAGGGCATAACTTCGCGGTTATCGATGAGGTTGATTCTATTCTTATAGACGAGGCCAGGACCCCGCTTATAATCTCCGCTCCGGACACCGAGTCTTCCGAGCTGTACAAGGTGTTCGCCCGCGCCGTCGACCGGCTGGAAAAGGATAGGGATTACATGGTGGATGAGAAGATGAAATCGGTGGAGGTTACGGAGGAGGGTATCGATAGGGTGGAGAGCGTTACCGGCATAAAGGATATTTTTGGAACGGAAAATCTGCGCCTCGTGAGATATCTCGAGTCGAGCCTCAAGGCCAAGGCGCTCTTTTTACGGGACAGGGATTACGTGGTTAAGGATGGTGAGGTGGTTATAGTCGATCAGTTTACCGGAAGGTTGATGCTTGGCCGGCGATACTCGGCCGGACTGCACCAGGCGATAGAGGCCAAGGAAAACGTTTTGGTCAAACAGGAAAGCAGGACGTACGCGCAGATAACGATTCAGAACTACTTCCGATTATATGAGAAACTTGCCGGCATGACGGGAACGGCTCAGACCTCGGCCGAGGAGTTCCATAAAGTGTATGGATTGGAGGTCGTAACCATACCGACCAACAAGCCCTTGGTAAGGAAGGACGAGTCGGACGTTGTTTTTAAAAATTTGAGCGGGAAGTATAAGGCGATTGCCAAAGAGGTCAGGCGCCTGTACGAGGAGGGGCGTCCTGTTCTTATCGGTACGACCTCGATAGAAAAGAACGAGATGCTTGCCGGGGTTTTGCAGGAAGAAGGGGTGCCGTTCGAGATTCTTAACGCTAAAAACCATGAGAACGAAGGCAGAATTATAGCCCAGGCCGGACGGGCCGGAGCGGTAACTCTGGCCACGAACATGGCGGGAAGGGGAGTGGACATAATCCTGGGGGGAAATCCTCCGGATCCGGAGACGGCTAAAAAAGTTCGCGACCTCGGAGGTTTGCACGTGTTAGGAACTGAGCGGCACGAGGCGAGAAGGATCGACAACCAGCTCAGGGGGCGCTCTGGCCGCCAGGGTGATCCCGGATCATCGCAGTTTTTCCTATCTCTCGAGGACGATCTTTTGCGCATTTTCGGCGGGGATCGTTTGAGGGGATTAATGGAGAGGATGGATGTTCCCGACGATATGCCTATCCAATCCGGTTTAGTTTCGAAGGCGATAGTGCAGGCTCAGGCGAAGATAGAAGGGTTAAACTTCGATTCCAGAAAGTACCTGCTTGAGTATGATGACATCTTGAACAAGCAGAGAGTGGAGTTTTATCTTATCCGTCAGCGCGTTTTGGGAGCCATGAATAAGGATGAGGTGAAGGACATTATAAAAGACGCTGTCGGCAGGCATGTTGAACTGCTATCCGCATCTTCCTTGTCCTGGGATGAGGTGAAAAAAATGGCGCAGGACGCGGGATTTGCGAGCGAGGAGTTGGCTGAAGGCGATTTTGACGGAATAAAGTCTCATGCCGAATCGAAGATCGATGCCGTGCAGGAGGTTGGCTTCGCGAATACGCAGATCTTGGGGGCGATGGATTATTTATGGAT
This sequence comes from Candidatus Colwelliibacteriota bacterium, assembly GCA_014874305.1. GTDB lineage: Bacteria > Patescibacteriota > Minisyncoccia > UBA6257 > Colwellbacteraceae > JACWAO01. Next base: position 7,575 of record JACWAO010000101.1, read on the forward strand.
GAACCACCTCGAGGATATCGAGGCTTTGACCGAGTCGGTGAAAATACGAGCATACGGGCAAAGGGATCCTTTGGTTGAGTATCGCCGCGA
>JACWAO010000102.1 GCA_014874305.1 Candidatus Colwelliibacteriota bacterium
GGAACGTGAGACGCGAACCTCGTACCGTGAGTTACGTTTTGCGATTCATGATTCGTGGTACGCGATATGTGATTCACGGTTCAGGTTTCTCGATTAACTTTGTAAAAATACGATAGGTGGCAAGCGCGTCGTCTATCGCTCTATGATGATGCTCTATTTCTATGCCAAAATAATTAGCCATTTCCTTGAGAGACATTTTTTCAAGGAACGGATCTTCTATAAATTTTACCCAGGCTATCGAGAAAATATCCAAGCCCTTATAAAAATAGGTGGGCTCGAGGCCGCAGGATTCTATGGCGTTTTGAATATGCATCCAATCGAACGCCAGGTTGTGTCCGACGAGTATCGCGTCTTTTACCAGGTCTAAAAACCTTTCCACGGCCTCCCTTAAAGGAATTCCATCCCTTTCCCACTCCTCGCTATCGAAGTTCACCACTCTTAGCGCCTCGGGGTCGGCGAGTTCGATGTGAGATGGTTTTATTTTTATATCCGCCTGTGACTTTATCTCTAGTGTTTTAGCGTCAACTCTCACCACTCCTATTTCCAAAAGCTCCTTATCCAAGAACAACCCTGTTGTTTCGGTATCAATAAAAGCTAGATCCCTATCCCGCATCGGAACGTCGTATAATTTATAGTTTGCCATAATTTAATTAAACGTTACTGACGTCTGAAGCAAGCTTGGCTTTTAAATATTCTCCAAGCTCCGAGATTTTAATTCTATCCTGCTTCATGCTATCTCTGTCCCTGACGGTTACGGCTTTATCGTTTAGAGTCTCGAAGTCTATGGTTACGCAGTACGGCGTTCCTATCTCGTCCTGCCTCCGGTAGCGGCGTCCTATCGATTGCGTCTCGTCATAATCCGTCGCGAAAGACTGGCGCAGGTCTTTCCAAATCTCCCGAGCAATGCTTGTAAGGTCTTCTTTTGCCGATAAAGGTAAAACCGCCGCTTTAAACGGAGCGATGTTTTTTGGGAAGCGGAGAACGGTTCTCGACTCTTCTCCTCCGGAGGCGGTTTTTACGCTTTCCTCGCTATAAGCGGCGCAGATAGTTGCGAGCATCGCCCGATCCAAACCGAAAGTCGGTTCGATGACATGCGGAATAAATTTTTCTCCGGTCTTCGGATCGGCATAGCTCATATCGGCCCCGCTTTTCTCCGCGTGATTTTTTAAATCAAAATCGGAGCGGTAAGCAATCGCCTGAATCTCTTTCACGCCAAACGGAAAGTTGTATTCTATATCCACCGTCCTTTTTGAATAATGAGCCCTCTCTCCCTCGGCAACCTCTCTGAAGTGCAGATTCTCCTCTTTAAGGCCGAGCGAACTCATCCACTTTTTCATCTCCCCTAGCCAAAGCTCAAAATACTTTTCCCACTCCTTGGGCTTAACAAAATACTCGAACTCCATTAAATTAAACTCTTTAAGACGGAAAATAAAGTTTCCAGCGGTTATCTCGTTTCTGAACGCTTTTCCGGCCTGGGCTATGCCGAACGGCAGACGTTTCCTCGTAACGCGCAGTATCTCCGGAAAATCAACGAACATTCCCTGCGCCAGTTCCGGCCTGAGGTAGGCCGCAGCTGTTTTTTCCTCGGTCGGGCCGATGTACGTCTTAAACATCAGGTTGAACTGCCGCGGCTCGGTCAACTCGTTCCCCTCGGGGCTTTTAAGCCCTTTTTCTTTTATCGCTTCGGCCATCTCCTTAAGCGTCATCTCGCCAGCGTTTATTCCCGCATCCTCTAAAAGGTGGTCGGCGCGGTATCTCACGTGAGTAACCTTATCCTCCACCAGAGGGTCGGTGAAATTCTCCAGATGCCCCGAGGCTTCCCAGATTCTCGGATTCATAATCACGGTTGATTCGAGGCCGACAACATCAGGTCGCGACTCAACGAAAAACTTCCACCATGACTCGCGGATATTACGCATTAAAGCGACTCCCAACGGGCCGTAATCCCACGAGTTCTGCAATCCGCCATAAATCTCAGACCCGGGAAAAACAAACCCCCTGTTTCTAGAGAGCGCGACTATTTTCTCCATCAAACTATCACTGACTTTCTCTGGCATTCTAGTTAAGCAAGCCTCGCAGACCCCGGTTATGCCCGGGATCTATAGGGGTAAATAATTATTCTTAGCTTTTATACTAAACGAAGTAAGGGATAAATTCAAAATATGTTGAAGACGCAGACGATCGTCACGATCTTTAACATCGCGCAAAAAATTCAAACTATCTATGCGATCATAGAGATAGTTTGAATTTGCGTAGGAGAGTGAACTATGAACCATTAATCGTGAACCGCAAAACGCGAAGCGCGAATCGTGACGTTTTACGGCCCACAGTACGCGGTCCGCGTTTCACGATTCGTGGTTCACGGTTCGCTATGTGCGTTCCGTGGGGTTTACTGCCCCACTATTCCCTGTCCGACGGAAACGGATGGGTCGCTCGGCAGTAAACTGGTTATCGGAGAGGAGGAGGCGGTAAGAGTTATGCCGGAAAAGGTATCCGTGGCCGAGGCGTCAGTCTCGTTAAGTATTGTCATGTAATTTCCGATATCCGAGCTCTGGGGAGCGGCCGATATTTGAAAGACTATCTGCGGAGAAGGAGTAATTATTCCCGTGGTTGCCGGAAGATCCCCGATATTCCATATAACGGAGTTGGTAGGCTGATTATAAGATACCGTGCTTGAAGCATAGTTCTGCACGACTCCGACAAAACTGACTCCCGGCGGAAGAACGGATTGCACAACAAGATTGCTTACATCGGTAACATAATTAGACACGTTCCAGTGTATCGTGTATTCGGTGGCCTGTCCGGCTTTGGGCGGCCACGGACCGCTATTCATCGCTCCCGATGCCGCGTCTCTAAAGTAGGCCGCTGATTGCACCGCAATCTCTCCCGCTACCTTAGCCTCCGACACAGCTACGGTCTGCGTGTTCCCCGCGTTTATTAAATATGGAACCGTCGGCGAAGAGGCCTGAGCTTTTATCTTTACAGAGAAGTTTTTGCTATTCACGTACTGGATCGGGTACGGATTATCCAACTGCAGAGAAAAAGATACGGTACCCAAACTATTAGAAGCCAGGGAGGTGAGTTGATTCAAGGAGGATGGCGACCAGACGATAGCCTTGCCGTAATTACTGCTTATGCCGTTGGTTTGCACGGTCCCCCAATTTATCATTCCTCCGGAGATCTGAGTATTTATCGTAATATCGTTAAAGGCGGACGGGGTATTGTTGGTATACGTTAAAACATAATTAAGAGTCTCACCTGGATAGACTACCTGGTTAGGATCGCCTCCGTTAAGCGAGATGCTTAAGGAAAGCGGCGATTTGGCAACGTTCATGTTGATAGAATCGGATAGTAAGACGTAATCCTGGCCGTCTATATTGCCGATTAGAGAGGCGGCGACGGGGAAGCTTGCATTATCAGGGAGATTAACCTGTCCCGTAATAGAAACCTGGCCGCTTCCTCCGTTAGCCGCCGAGCCGAGATCCCAAGCGGATCCAGCGCTCGTTGCGGCGGGAGAAGCCGAGGTTAATGTAAATCCCGACGGGTAATCGAATTTCAGTTTCAGGGCGCTCAAGGTGCTACTGCCATTATTGGCGTAGTTGGCGGTGACCGAAAATTCCTGTCCGGAAAAGACCGTCGAAGTGGCAGTGGTTAAGGTAAGAGTAATATTCGGATTAGCTACGACTAAGGGAAGGTTCGCGGATTTATCGAAGATCGCGACAACCGATGGAGGAGAGTAATAAACATCCGCTTTCAAAACATCTCCATTATTTGACGAGGGAATCGCGACAAGCGTGTAATCCGAGCTAAAACTTCCTCCGGAAGCCAGCTGTTTTATATTGTCTTCTATGACTCTTTCGCTGTGATTGCTTGCCACAACTAATCCATCCGGAAGATCAATCGCGACTCTCACATTGCTTAACGCGCCGTTCGAATGATTAGTAACAGAAACATGAACCATAAACGGAGTACCCAGCTGTGCCGCCGTTGAAGAGGAGGTTAAGGAAAGATCTATGCCGCTTAAAGACCAGCCGCGATAGATATAAAACGCTCCGACCAGAACCGCGGCCGCTATAACTGCTATTATTATTAAAATACTAAATATTGACCGCTTCATCTTCCGAAGACAGCGATCTTAAGAAACACTGTCTGCACATAAACATTATATCTTTGGGCATAAAATAGGCAACAGCGCCTCCGCAGTTGGCGCATCTAGCGATACTTCCTCCTAAGCCAAGCAGATCAATAATCTTAATATACTCATCCTTGCCAACCGCGCCCTTTATAGACAGCTCATGTATCTTCTCCCACAACTCGGGATCGGGCTGGTTTAAGGAAGTGGTATTTATAAGAAAGTTTAAAAATCTCAAAGTTTCGGCTGAGGCCGGCATGCGTCTAAGAGAAACCGCGTCAACCGCCTGCCATCCGCCATTATTCCTTTCCACTAGCCTTACTGAGACTATTCTGCCGGGAAGGAGGTGTCCGGAGAGTTTTGACGTTATCTTTCTCAAGCTCCTCGAGATAGCCGAAACACGCCCGAACTCGCGCGTGTATATATGAAGAGTTGAGTCAGCCTCCTTTCCCTCCTCTCTCGATAAAACCAACCCCAAGGTCATATACTCCATTCTTGTTTGAGAATAACACTCTGTCATTTGACTTACTAATAAGCCAGGAATATATTTTAGTGGCTAACTGAACCAAAAATATCAGACCTAGAGGGGGTGTTTCGGTTTCTCTTCGGTATTAAAAAAAGGAGGGGTCTTTGTGCGCAGAGTGAGTCCGAAGGTGTTCCTCATCGGCGAAACCAGGGTCATCGACGAAGGGCTGGATGCGTATCTGAAGCACGTCGGCGCGCCGGAATGGACGACTGACGCCCCATCGGACGCGGAGAAGCTGACGGAAGTCTGCGGCCGGCTTTGTTACAAAAGCTTCAAGCCCGGTCTAAACCAGAACGTCACCAGGGTACGGGAAGGAAACGACAAGTACGTCGGCAACCTGGTCGAGGTCGGCCATGGTTCCGTACTCGAGCACGCGGTGGTTAACTTCGTCTTCGCGGATGTCAGCCGTGTGTTCACACACGAACTGGTCCGGCATCGTGTCGGCACGGCCATCTCACAAGAGAGCCTGCGTTACGTCAGACTCACCGATCTCGGCCTGTGGCTGCCGACAGTGATCGCTAATGATTCCTCGGCTTCGCAGATGTTTCAGGAGATCTTCGAGTACCTCGAGAAGATCCAGCTCAAGCTCGCCGAGATGTTCAATCTCGATGGCGACAAAGTTCCATTTCATTTCAAGAAGCTGGTCACCTCAGCCATGCGCCGGATCGCCCCGATCGGTCTTGCCACCAGCATCGCCTGGTCGGCAAACCACCGGACGATCCGCCACGTCCTCGAGATGAGGACGGCGCCCGAGGCGGAGGAGGAGATCCGCCTGGTCTTCGGCAAGGTTGGCGAGCTTATGCTCGCCAGGTACCCTAACATCTACGGCGACTTCACGGTTGAGGTCGTCGAGGGCCTTTCCTGCTACCGGCCAAAGCACAGCAAGATCCAGGTCAAGCATTGAACCCAAGGATGGCGCTTTCCATGGATGGAAGGCGCCTTTTTCTTTATTTTATGCGGTTTTTGGAGATTTTGGTTGACTTTTTGGCCAGTTTGTGATAGATTTAACCTTAGTAATAAAGGCTCCCTAACAAGGGAGATTTTTATTACCTGCCATGGGTAAACGTAAATACCTGGTGGTAACGGTCCTTCTTGCAGTTTTGTGGACCAGTAAAGTCGGAGTGATGCAGGGCGAGGTCGAACAGCCGGTATTGGCAGACGTTAATACGAGCTCCAGTACCGCATTATCAAACCAAAACCCCGTTTCAACTTCGGTAGCGGAAACGCGCACAATAACCGCGTACTCCTGTACCGACGTTCTATGCGGGCCATCGCCCCTCACCACCGCGTCCGGACAGCGCGTCAGAGACGGCATAGTAGCCGCCAACTGGCTACCCTTCGGGACAAAGATAAAAATCCCGGAAATCTTCGGCGACAAAGTCTTTGTTGTAGAAGACCGGACAGCACCGCGATACGGAAATCGGGTCGACATCTGGCTCCCATCAACCCAAGAAGCTCTTCAATTCGGCATACACCGTACTACCGTGGAAATCCTTGATTAAAAGGAGATCCGACAAAAAAGACACACAAAGTGTGTCTTTTTTGGTTTACCCTGAGGCGCGGTCGCCTACGCCAAGGCTTTGGCGACCAAAGTCGAAGGGTTTACACTGAGCGAGCGAAGCGAGTCGAAGTGTACGCGGGAGAGGAAACTCGAAGTCGCGCGCCGTTGGCGTGCTCCCACAAACCTCTCGGTTTGTGAGTTCCGCCACAGGAAACCCCCTGGTTTCCTGACACTTTCCTGGTTCGAGTCCTCCTCGTCTATTACAAAAGGAGGGCATAAATACATGCCCTCC
>JACWAO010000103.1 GCA_014874305.1 Candidatus Colwelliibacteriota bacterium
CCGCTACCACGCCGACCTGCACAACCCTATAGTTAAGGAGCATTTTTTGCCGTTTTCCATCCTTTTCCTCCTGTGGCTTCTCGCCTTCTTCGTTGTCGGGCTTTATGACCTGAGACTCTTAAGGAACGGCATAACCCTCCTTAAGATGATGGTTATAGCCATAGTGAGCGGCGTGCTCCTTTCCGTTATATTCTTCTACCTCACTCCTTTTGCGGGCATAACGCCTAAAACAAATCTAGTCGTCTTTGTGATAATCTTTTCCGCCATAGAGCTGCCCCTGCGGCAATTTATCGTATCAAGAATCGGAGTAAAGGACGCGCAGGTTAGAACGGTGCTTGTCGCTAAAAAAGACGTAATCCAAAAAATATCCAAAGCCCTCGCGGTTAATCCCCAGCTTGGGTACAAAATGGAGCAAGGATTCGAGGAAGAAAGCGCGGATATGAAAAGCGTGATTGCTGCTACTAAAGAGAGCGGAGCGGACCTGCTGGTTATCCCGCGCGAATTTCTTTCAAAGAACGAAGCCAAAGCGGAGCTGTACCGCCTCCTGGCCGACGGGCTGACGGTTTATACCATAACGGATTTTTGCGAGCTTGTTTTCCAGTTTATTCCCCTGGACGACCTGGACGAAAGCTGGTTCATAGAGCACTCCATAGGTGAAAGCAAGTTTTACGATCGCCTTAAAAGATTCTTTGAAGCGGTATTCGCCCTGTTGCTGGCCATAGCCCTTCTGCCAATCGGAGCCTTGATTGCAGTAATCATCGCTGTCTCCTCCGCAGGGCCGGTTTTATTCACACAACCCAGAACAGGATTCGGGTGGAAAAAATTTACCATATTCAAGTTCCGCACGATGCGCCACAAGTCGGGGGGGCCCAACTGGACGATCGATAACGACTCGCGGATTACCGGATTCGGAAAATTATTGAGACACACTCATTTAGACGAACTGCCCCAGCTTATAAACATAATAAAAGGAGAGGCGTCCTTTGTCGGACCAAGGCCGGAAAGGCTGGAGCTTGCCTCGCTATACGATAAGCAAGTCCCCTACTATCACATAAGGCAGAGGGTTCTCCCTGGAATAACCGGCTGGGCGCAGATAAATTACAAACCAAGTTCTTCGGTGGAAGACGCGGCGACAAAGTTCGAGTATGATCTGTACTACCTCAAGAACAGATCCCTAGTGCTCGACCTGGCCATCGTTTTCAGAACCATTAAAAATGTCTTTACAACATCCATAAATGCCCAACAAACTAGCTAGCTTACTTTTACACAACCGCTCCACATCGCAAACCGTGGCAAAAAATACATTTTGGCTGATGGTAGGAGAGGTTGCCCACTCTCTTCGATTCGTCGTTGCTATATACGCCGCCAGGGCGCTTGGAGCATCTAATTGGGGTGTCTTTGCCTACGCGGTAACAATGGCGGGCATGTTCACAATAATATCCGATCTCGGAATAAGCGGGGTTTTGAACCGCGAAGTGGCAAGAAACCCAGAGAATCACGCGAAATATCTTTCGACATCGTTTTTCTTAAAAATCTTCCTTATAGCAGTAAGCATAGGAGTCATCTTTTTAACAGCTCCTGTTTTGTTAAACGTAGACGGAGTTGGGTCGTTTATCGGAATAATATGCGTCTTGCTGGCTTTTGACAGTATGCGCGATTTTTTCTTTGCTATTGTCCGCGCCAAGGAAAAAATGGAGCAGGAAGCTGTGGTGAAAGCAGTAACCAATATTGGTATATTGGTTTTAGGAATAGGATTTTTATTAATTTCCCCTACCCCGAAAGCTTTAGCTTGGGCTTATGTTGTGGGAAGCGGAGCTGGACTCATTACTGGAATTTGGTTTCTTAAAAGGCATCTTATCAACTTTATATCCAACTTCTCCAAAAATCTGATATGGCCGATTTTTAGCGCGGCCTGGCCTTTGGCGATGGTGGCGTTACTAAGCAGTTTAATGATTAATATGGACACCGTAATAATCGGGCACTTCCGCAGCGCCGCGGAGATCGGTTTCTACGCCGCCGCCCAAAGACCCGTCCAGCTTTTCTACACAATAGCCGCCCTTATCTCCTCAGCCGTCTTTCCGGCCCTTGCTAGGTTCGCCAAACAAGACGGGGAAAAATTCAGAAGTACGCTGGAAAAAACCATAGCGGCATTGTTCGCGATAGGACTCCCTCTTACGGTCGGTGGGATAATATTAGGGAAAGAGGTGGTGCAAGTGCTTTTTGGATCGCAATATTTACCAGGAACATTCACGTTTCAACTCCTCTTAGTGACGGTAATCATCACCTTCCTCTATGGAGTGTTGGTAAACGGGATATTTTCATACGACAAACAAAAGATTTTCTCCTGGGCAATACTCTCCGGAGTCCTTGTTAACTTAATACTAGACCTGATACTAATCCCAAGGTGGGGAATAGCCGGATCCGCGGTAGCCACAATAATAGCCCAGACTACGGTTACAATTCCGCTCTTTACGACAATGAGAAAGATTAATTATTTCCAAATATGGCCGAATATTAAAAAAATAGTTGCGGCCACAGCTATAATGGGAGTAGTTGCGCTGATCTTACATTTATTGGCGGTTAACTTTTTTATAAACTTGCCAATAGATATAGGTATATATATAGCAATGTTATTTGCCCTTAAGGAACCGCTAACAAGATATGCATCTTCTATGCTTATCTCAGCTGGAGAAAAGGAGAATGGATCATAAACCTAAAAAATCTAAATACTCCGAACGAGTTTTTTTAATATCTATAAATGAAGAGTTGGCGTCAAGCCATCTGTCCGTCTTGTTTCTTGCCGCTTGAAGAAAAGCTTTATCTGTAAGCAAGGAATAAAGCTTGTTCGCAAGGTCGTCTGCATCCCCTGTTTTAAATAAAATTCCGTTTACGCCGTCCCTTATGGTTTCTTTTATTGCCGGCAGATTAGAAGCCACTATGACTTTTCGAGCAGCTAAGGCTTCCGCGACAGTTAAGCCAAACCCTTCTTCAAGAGAAGGCATCACAAAGACATCCATACCCTTAAGGTACGCGATCGGGTCTCCGACAGCCCCTGTCCACAGCACGTTTTCTAACCCAGCTCTCACCGCTTGAAGCTTGAGTTCCTTTTCCTCACCACCCCCTCCTACTATCACCACGCTAGGCTCCCGTCCTTTTCTTTTCAACGCCACCAAGGCCGCCACGAGAACACCGTATCCTTTTTCTGACTCCAATCTCCCAACACTTCCTATAATGGGATTAGCAGTATCTAATGGCTTAGAGGCCGTAGCGAACCTTGTAACATCCACGCCATTTTTAATAACCTTCACCATCTCCTTTGGAACCGAAAAATACTCTGTTAAAAAACCCGCGACAGTATTGGAGATAGCAATAAAACCAGTGGCTTTTTTAATACAAAGCCCCATTTTTATAAGCTTCCTGAGGCCGGATAATTTATACACGTCATGCTGTATAACAATGCGTCTTTTTATGCCTAGTATATACGCAACAGATATCCCGATAACGTCAGCGTGATATAAAGACGTTACAACGACATCCGGTTTTTCTTTATAAAGATGCGCAACAACTCTAACAAGTACGAGCGGCAATGAAATCACCCACAGAACTTTGCCGATAATATTTTGATAGCTTTCAACTCGCCCGGCTAAAAAGACCGGAGCGTGTTTCCGGAAATTTTCAAGCATTATTCCCCCGCCAACAACCGCCAAGACACCAACGCTAAACTTATCCGAGTCGAATGAGGGAACTAGGTCGCAAATAAGCTTTTCTACCCCTCCGGGATAGAAATTATTTAGTATAAATATAATTTTTTTCTTTTTATTCATCGTCGGACAAGATATGCGGCTTTTACCGCTACGCCATAAATATGCTAACATAGCTGCACATTATAGTCATGAATTCAAACAAAAAAACCTTATTTATTTCGTCGTATGCGCCTCCGGCAATAGGGGGGCCGCAGAATTTATATACCCTACTTCGCGATTTTCCAGACACGTCTTACGCGATCCTGACTAGTTTCTATAATATAGACAACCTCTCAGCCCAGAAAGGGTTGTGGCTCCCGGGAAGATATTTTTTCTATGATAATCCAAAAGGCACCAAAGAAGAACGCCAAAATTCAACTGAGAATACATACCAAAAAACCAATCTCCTTCAAAAAGTTAAGCTTGCTGTAAAGAGAATAAGTTGGCTTAAGGCTATTCTCGGTACGCCAATCATATTTTTGCAGACACTGATGATATTAAGAAACGGGCCTAAAACGGCTAAAGGATTCGGAGCTGACAACATAGTAGCCGTGTCCGACTACGGACCGGCTATGATCGGAGGATACCTAACGCACAAAAAAACCGGAAAACCATTAATTCTTTTTATGTTCGATTTATATAAAGGGAACTACCTTCCTTTTCCTGGAGGGATCTTGGCCAACATATTTGAACCGAAAATTTTTAATAGCGCGAAAAAAATAATAGTTACTAACGAAGGAACAAGGGATTTTTACGCTAAACGGTACGGCAAAAATATCCGCGATAAAATAATGGTGATACACAATTCGGTTTTTTCAGATAAATATGAGGCACGCACAACGACAAAAGACAAGCTACAACCTCCGTACTCTATAGTTTTTACCGGCCGGGTTTATTGGCCGCAGATAAGAAGCCTAAAAAACGTGATAGAAGCGGTAAAAACCATCAACCTAGACATTGTTTTTTCCATTTATTCCCCCAACCCTAAGGAGTACTTGGCTAAAATAGGGATAACAGAAGAGCCAAAAGTAAAAATAGATTCAGCGCCACCGGACAAGATGCCGGAAATACAGGGATCAGCGGATATACTACTCCTTCCCCTCTCGTGGCACACCAAGAGCCAGCAAATAATAGATACGGCTACACCTGGGAAGCTAACTGATTATCTTATCGCCGGGAAACCGATGCTCATTCACGCACCACCTTCTACCTTCCTGGTTAAATACGCAAAAGAAAACAATTTCGCGGCCATTGTAGATACCGAAGACAAAAACCAGCTAAAAGAAACCGTAAAGAGATTACTAACGGATTCTCATTGGAGAGAAACTTTAGTGAAAAACGCCAAAGACACATTTTACAAAAATCACAGCGCTAAAATCAATATGGAAAAATTAGAGCATGTACTTAAAGCCTAAAATCCTTTTAAGAGATTAAAATAATTTAAAAGCCTCATGCGATTATTTGTATTTTTTATGGATAGAGGTGATAAAATTACCAATAACAACAAACTGTTTGTAAATACAAAAAATTTATACAAAAGATAATAAGCATGGTGATTATAAAGCTTAATATATAAGAACTCAGCTCTTTTCGCCCTTAAAAAATTTTTTATTGATTTCTCGATGTGGCTAGGAAAATTATTAGTATGTACTATTTTTACGTTAGATAAGGCTACACCCCCCCCGAAGGAAACCCGAACCCGTTTACAGAATTCAACATCGCTAAACTCCATCGGAAAGTCATTATTAAATATAACCTTGTTAAAAACCTCTTTTCTAAACAGAGTTACGCCTGTAGGAACCCAGTCGACTATTTTAAACAACTTACTATCCTTATTGTTTCTTCTAAGCTTATTCCTAATTTTATGTATTACTACTGCCGGTAAACTCTCCCGTAAGATGAAGTTTAAGATTCCCGGAAAAAACAACTTAGCGGCATCTGTTTGTGCGCTCCCATCCGGATAAACAGCCCGACACCCAACAACCACGATCTCCGGATAATTATCAAGAATAGACGTTAATTTATTTAGAGTCTCTGGATCAACTATCTCCGTATCGTTGTTAAGTAAAAATAAATATTTTGAATCATTATATGAAGAATTTTTTATTCCAAAATTAGTTCCACCGGAATATTTTTGATTCTCCGAGTTAATTAGATACTCATAATCCGGAAATTCGCTTTTCAGCCGCTTAATTGAATCATCTTTGGAATGATTATCGACAACGGTTACCTTAAAATTGTCATAATTTAAATTACGGGAGGAAAGTAAAAGTTTTTTCGTATCATTGTAATTATTCCAGGTTAGAACTTGAACGGAAACTAAATTACTCATAATTATAGCTCCTTAACACAAAGTATCTGCGCCGCAAATTTTGGGTTTCTTTTAGTAAATAATTGCGTTATATCTGAAACAATTTCCCAAAATATACGCGGCTTATATCTTACAAACGACCTCTCGCCGCGCAAGGGCTTAAAACCATTTATTCCCGTTATCTTATATCCTCTTTCCACCATTTCTTCCGGGGTCCATCCGGACCTGTGTACCTGCCAAGGATTTCCTTCATAAGGTTCTTGATTAATAAAGCCATTAGGGGTAAAAATGATAACTTTTTTTGAGGCGATCTTTTCCATTTTATCCAAAAGACTGTATCCGTCCGTTTTTTCAAGATGTTCTATAACATCTGAAGCTAAAACGCAGTCAACGGATTTTTCTCCAAACAATTTATCTATATCGAGAACATTGGCCTTAAAGTAATCCTCATGTATTCCTCGGGATCTGCTTTCTTCAATACTAGGCTCAAAAACATCAACCCCAGTAGAATGAATGTTTTTTGATAGGAACCTAACCGGAGAATTGGAGCCGCAACCGACATCCAGGAGCGTCGCGGACGATCCAACAACCGCCCTTAATTCTTGCGGATACGATAAAAATATTTTTCTATAAAGAAGTTTAAGAAATCCCATACGCACGCTTTACGAATTTATTGTCCCCTATAAACTTTTGACTACGCGATTCGGCAAAATATCCGTCTCGTATTTTATTTAGCAAGTCCTCATGCGCCCGTTCGCTTGGACTCCCGTCCTCGGGATTTAGAATATTTCTGTCCCAATTAGTTTTCATCTCCCACCCTTTAACCATGGAGTTGTAGAGCGTCTCAACCCCTTCAAACCCCTCAAGAATCGTGGCCCCGGTCTCGATCGTCTCTGGTCGCTCCGTCGATCGGCGAGCGATAACGCACGGCGTGCCGACGATAAGCGTTTCTTCCTGGACCGTGCCGCTGTCCGAGACAACAAGTCTCGCGCTTTTTTCCAGTTTCAAGAAGTCGAAAAATCCCAAGGGTTTGGTCAAAATAAACCGCTCGTCCTCGATAAGATGATTTATGCCATACTTTTCGATATTAGCCCTCGTCCTCGGCATAAGCGGCCAGACTACCGGCAAGTTCTTCTCCTTAGCAAAACGGAGAACATCCGTAATCTTGTTTTCCAGTATCTCCTTAGCAGAGACATTCTCCTCGCGGTGCAGCGTTACCAGGATATATTCTTTTTCCTTTATGCCTAAATCACTTAACACAGAACTCTCATCAGCCTTATGCCCGTACTCGTTAATCGGATCCATTATAATATTACCGATTACCTTCACTCGAAAATCCGGGATCCCCTCAGAAACCAAAATATCCTTATATCTCGGCAGATAGGAGTAAAGCGCGTCGGATAAGTGATCGATGACGATTCTGTTTTTCTCCTCCGGCATCCTCCAATCAAAACTCCTTCCGCCAGCCTCAAGATGGATTACCGGTACGCCGGAACGCGAAACCGCGACCGAAGATAAAACGGTATTGGTGTCGCCCAGATACATAATCGCGTCGGGCTTTATTTTCTCGATCATCTCGAACACCCTCTCGGAAAGTAAGCTAACTTGGTAAGCGTGTCCGGTTTTCCCGCTTTCTTTCAAATCCAACCCGATACGCAAATCCATATCCGGCTGACGGATTCCGAACTCCATGAGGAAGGTTCCAAAAAGCTCGTCGTCGTAATGCTGTCCAGAATGAACAAGGATATGCTCCAGCTCACCCTTTTTCGTCGACTCATCAAGCAACCGAATCAACTTGTACATCCGAATATAGTCCGGACGGATTCCTAGTAAAGTGACTAGCTTGAACTTATTCATACTAGAGCTCGTCAACCATTTCGCTGAAAGACGGAATGCTTAGTTCGCTATTTAATTCTTTCACCGTGCTTAATACGCGGTTTAGCTTATTCTCTTTCTCCTCGTTAATCTTGACGTCGAGATCGTACTTCTCCTTGAATTTTTGGAGCATCTCATATTTGGAAACCGTCGTGGAAAAAACATGATAAATTCCGCTTTTGGGATACTTTTCTCTGTTACTCATTATCTCGTCGCAAATCTTACCAAACTGCTTCGTGGTAATCCCATTCCAGTAATGTTCCGCGAAACCGTTAATCTCCTTGTTTGGTTGGTGCAAAAACCATTCCAAAAGCCCGGTAAAACTCTCAAGTTCTTTGCCGATAATGGATGTTCTAATAGTCAAACAGTTTTCCGGCTCTCCTAAACTCTTAGTTAATCCATAAATATCAACCGGAGTTTTTGGAGAATTCTCGTCATAAGGGAATCCCTCCTTGCCGTTATATACGCAATCGGTCGTTATGTGAATTAGTCTGTCCTGAAATATATTAGTCAGAACGTGCGGCAAGGCGCCGTTTATAAAAAACGTCATAGCGGGGTTTTCCATTGAAAATGGAATCGTTACACCGATACTGTTAATGACAAAATCAACATCCCCTACCTTATCAAGGAAACCGCTTATATACTCTCCGGGGTATCCTTTCTTTTCCAAAAAATTATTATAGACACCATCGGCATCGAACTCGTAAACATCGTGGTCCTGCGTCCCTCCGTACGCTTTTTCCAACAACCCTATTTTTTCTTTGTTCCTTACTGTGAGCGCTAAATCGTACTTGTCCTTTAATACGTCATAAATCGCACTGCCAAGCATTCCAGTCGCTCCCAAGATTAATACTCTTTTTTTATTCATAGATTTTAAGTCTAACCCCAGAATACCCCTTATTCGCGAGGCGGGTCAAATTTCTTATGTAGTTATCTATTCTCCACTTCCCAAATTGCTTTGCCCCAGTAATCCGCAGGCAAGCGGTAATCGTCGCCTTTAGACTCCTCGAGACTGGATGTAGAGAAAAATATTATCTTAGTTCCTTTCTCAAGTGGTTTAAAACCGTTGGCGTATCCCGAGGGAATAAACAATAGGGAGGGCTTTCTGGCCGATAAAACGAATCTATTCACCTTCTCGTTTTTATCGGGATTCGCAAAATCACTGACTTTTACCGCCGCCACTATGGCCGAGCCGGAAACGACTAATACGTATTTAGCTTCTTTGGCGTGGCCGTGGAAAGCGCGAATAGTATCGGTGGAAAAATTCTCCACCATATAAAATCTTTTAACGCCATTAAAGTTAAAATCATTAGCAAAGGTTAGCTGTCCTCTATCATCAACGGCTATGCCTCCTTCTATTATTTTCGGCTCGTTAGTCAAGTTTTCCATCTTCGTTTAAACTGGCGATGTATCGCGCGTTGAAATACACGTCATTTTCAACGTACTTAACTCTCTTTGTGGAGATAACATCGAAAATTTCCTTGACACCATCTTCGACGGTGTAGACTTTCTGGAGTTTCAACACTCCATCCCTCTCGGCCTTGGCCGTAGAGGCGTGATAATTTCTCTGATCCTCAAACTTTTGTTCGACGTACTCTATCTTGCATCCGGTTATCTTGGCTATCTCTGCGCCAAGGTCTTTTATCTGATAATTAGAGGTCGCGAAGTTATAAACCCCTTTCCAAGGATTTTTTACTCCATTCACCAGAACTTCGCCAACATTTTTCACGTGCACCAGTGGCCGCCATTGCGATCCGCCGAACACGGAAAGCTTTCCGTTAATAACGGCGTTGGCGGTCATATAATTACCAGCAAGGTCCATCCTGACGCGGGAATACGTGTCCGACAATCCATAAACGGTTCCGAGCCGGACGATAAAGCTGTTCTTATTCTTAAGAAACTCCTCGCATTTTATCTTTGTCTGCGCGTAAAGAGAAAGAGGGTTCGGCGTTGATTCCTCGTCAACCTCGGCATCATTTTTCCCATAAACCGAGCAGGTAGAAACAAAAACTATCCTGCCATTATAATTATTGGCCAGCCACTCCACAGAGTCCTGGTTTACTGCCACGGTTAGTTCGGGTTTTACCTGGCAAGCCCCATCTCCCACTATCGCGGCCAGCCATATTACCGCGGAATAATTAGGCAGTACCTTGGCCAATTTTTCCGTATCTCTGACATCCCCGTATATAAAATCAACTGGTTTAAGATACTGATGCTCGTATAATAAGTTGTCATAAACGGTAAACGGGATATTTTGTTTCGTTAAAATGTCCGTAACCGCTCCTCCTATATACCCCGCTCCCCCGACTACCAGAACGCGGTTTTCACTATTATTTTGTTCATTCATAAATTATAAAACTTTAATTTATTTTTTCGGCGATTTGGAAGGACTAGCGGCTTCAAGTTGTTTGACTATCTGCTGTGTATTAGCATCGGCCGGCCAGTAAGTTAATATCTGCCTGGCAACCCCAAGGGCATCCTTACTATCCCCTTCGCTTAGATAAACAGCAAGCTCCCCATAAAGGAACTGCGGCCTCCTAGGACTATACTTCAACCCCTCCTCGTAGTATTGCAGTGCCTTGTCGAGATACGAGACGTTGTGGTAATTCTCACCCAGAGACCGGTATATGCTCCCCATAACCAGGAAGTTCTGGACGAAGTTCGCGCCAGTTCCGGAATCGATAATGGGCTGGGTGTATTTCAACGCGAAGTTCGTAATCTCCTGCGCGGCCGCTTCGGGAACGCTGGTTGCGTTAGCTAATGTATTCTGGATGGTTGAGTCCATTTGTCTTACAACCTCATACTGCCCAATCGGCGACGGAATATTAAGGGTGTTTTGGAAACTGTCTTCGAACTGCTGGAGAGTTATCTCCCGCCCCTGCCCGTTACCCTGAATCGCCGTCATCGTGTTGATAAGAGAGGCGGATTTTTCATACGGTAAATACGAGCCGTAATATATAAGACCGGCCATTACCAATGCCGTCAATATTCCTAAAATTTTTTTAGCTTCTTGGTCCATATTTTCTGAATTGATAATTGGCAAACGCCAGGAACAGCATAATGTTTATGTACGTCGGCAGAACGTCAAACAACACTATCCCCTGCACAAGATAAGCGACAGGCATCGCGAGGAGCAACCCTTGTTGAACTACAGACAACGGGTGCGTAATCTCGCGTTGTCTTTCCCCCTCATGATGCGCTATTTTCCTGCCGCCAAACCTCTTAAAGAACTGGGAGAAGAACACCGCGAAGACACCAAGGAAAGCGAGCAGTCCGACGGCTCCGGTTTCGGCCAGATAGTCGAAATAAACGCTGTGAGCGCGATCGAACCACGTCTCAGAGCTCTGAACTGTCGGATCGTAATAACTCGTGTTGAAATGCTTATCGAAGACGGCGCTATACTCCTCCGGCCCCCATCCGAAAACCGGCCTGTTCTTCCAACCGTCAATCGCTTCCTGCCAGGCCCAGAACCTGGTTTTAAACGTTGTCGCCGTAACCGAGATGTGCAGGTAGCGGTCGCAGATACTGCAGTTCTGGATCTTATCCACATACTTCTGCGCGCCGAAGAAAAGAGCCGCCAAAACGATGAAAACAGCAAGGACTATCTGACTCCACTTCCTGAGCAAGCTTCTCTTTGGAGCTCTAATTGCCAAATAAATAAGAAAAGCGAAGATGGCGGCTCCGAGCCCCACTATAGCGCCCCTCGTCTGAGTCAAGAGCATAAACCCGAAGAATATGGCCACGCATATTCCCAAAAGCCATTTTACCCAAGTCAGAACATCTTTTTTAGATATAAGGAAGAGGGCGTAAAAAATAGAAAAGATCATAAACGTGCCGGCGTAGTCCGCGTTTCCCAGCGTTCCGCTAAGACGGGAAAGCAGGCCGGCCGGCCCTATGAAAAACGGGAGCTTGAATGCCGCGGCCATTCCGTAAGCCACGACCGCCAGCGAGATCCAAATCATCACGTTAAACGCCCTGGACCAATCAGACTCCTTTTTGAAAATCGCCGCGGCTAAAAGAAACAAGGCGGTATAATGCAAAATTTGGAATCCTCCCTCGCCTCTCTCAAAATTAGACCAGAAAGAAAACCATGGATTAATCCCAAATATACAGGATAGGACGAAGGCGATGGCAAAAGCCGAAACAGCGAGAACCAAGGGCTGTTCAATAGCTAAACGCTTCAGCCAGCCGATCTTTTTTACGCCCTCGTTTTCCGGTTTTACCTTCTTCTCGTCCTTCTCCCATCCCCAGTAAAGCGCGAAGGCGATTATCGCCAGGTCTATGGCTACGCGGAAGAAAACTGCCTTACCCACTATGTAGGGAAAGTACAAGGTGGGGGCCACGATTAAAACGCTAAAAAGAGACGCGTAAAGAAAAAACTTAGCTATCTTTAAATACATTTCGTAAGGACTAATTATTTGAACAACTATTTCAGTATACAGAAATAGTTGTTTATAGCAATAACAAAGCCCCCGCGTAGAAATACGCGGGGGCTTTTTCCTGCTCGCCTATTATCTCAAGCTAGGCAAGTAGTTTATCTACCACTCCTAGTTAGACAAGCCGGTTATGACTTGGCCGTTAATCGGGGTAGTGATATTCGGACTCAACTGGCTGACGTTATTTACACCATCATTCCAAGTTACACCACTTAAGTTAACCTGGAAGCTACCAGTGCCCGAATTGACAGTGGCAGGATTGGTTAACGGAGTGGTTCCATTGAGCTTGACGATCAAGGTGTACGTCTGTCCAGGAGCAACGTCCCAACCAGTCGACGGCGATATCGTAAACGTCATCGAGTTGGTGCTAGTAGCCGAACTTGTGGCTAAAAGCACGGACGGGTTGTTGCTACCATAGATTCCAAGCGTAAGCGTTGAAGAAGTCTGAATTAGGTTGCCAGAGCCACTTAGAGAAACCGTCTTGACGTAAGCGTCGTAACCGGAGCCGGCAGTAAAGTTAAACTGCGCAACCGTGCTTCCGCCACCAGCAGAAATCGATACTGGAGCGGTGAAACTAGATCCCTGTGCTACGCCGAGGGTGGTCCTGTAGATGGAAATGGTGTTTCCAGTCGAGGTCGAACTGTAAGCAAGAGTCACAGGAGACGATCCAGACGGATTCTGGTAGGTGAAGCCGGTTAACTGTATCGCGTGCGTGTCCGTAGAGGTCGCGTACGGATAGTTGTTAGCATCGGCAACAACCGCAAGAACCGCGTAGTTGCTGACCGGTATGGCCTGACTGACGTTGAACGTAAGATTACTGCTCGAGTCTTCAACAGCTGTGGCCAACTGAGTCGTTCCATCCATCAAACGGTAGTTAATGAAGTCGGACTTAGCGGTATTAGCTGTAGAAGTAGCGCTCGAAGTAGCGTCCTTAAAGGTGACCTGCGTCAGAGTCGCTCCACCAGTAGCGCTGGTGTTAAAGCGGAAAGCGGCTAACGGAAGCGAGGTTACACCCATGCCAACATACTGTGCCTGCGCAGTGGTTCCATCAAGAGCCGCAGTCACGGTTCCTCCTGTTGAGAAGGTTACCAACTGACCATCGGCAGTCGAAATGGTTACCGCATTGCCGGAAGCAGTACTGGCATTTACAGCCGTAAGGTTGATCGCATTACTGCTCGTAGCAGTCGCGGAGTTAGAGATGTCAGCGTACACATCAACCTCAACAGTCTGGTTGGCATTAACGGCAACCGGACTAGTCGGAGTAAAGGTGTAACTGCTACCCGAGGAAATCGTTCCCTGCGGAGAGCCGAACTGGGCTCCAGCAACCTTGACAGTTACATTCTGCAACCATCCAGCAATAGTAGAATTACCATTAATGTTCAAGGTGATACCGCTCAAGTTAACGTTATTAACCTGTCCGGCAGTCAAATTGAACGAAGCAATTTCAGCCTGCGGAGAGCCAGCTGTGACAGTCGGCGAACCAAATCCATAGTTGGTCGCGGCAGTCAAGTTGGTCGAAGAGGCCAAAACTGTCAGCGTGTAAGCATCAACCTGGCTAGTAGTAGCAGAAACAAAGGTCGTATAGCTTTGCGCTGTAGTGTTGCTGCTGTTCAAAGTGATCTTGACAGTAGCGCTACTGGTCGCAGTACTCGGAACATCACCATAGACGGTCAAAACATTAGTAGTATTGGCCGGAATGATGTAGTTCAAGCCAGTGTAGTTAACAGAGGCGCCAGCATCAACAGACGTCTGAGTTGTACCAACCTGAACTCCATTCTGGTCGGTTACACGAACATTAGTAAGGTTCGCGGTTCCTCCACTGGTGAAGCTCATAGCGGTGAACTTAATCGAATCGCCCGAAGCCAAGACATCAAACTTAGCCAGTACCTGGTTGGTGTTTCCAGCAACCACATTAGTAGAAGGCGAGTTCGTGTCGCGGCTCATTACTAATCCGCCGTTATTGACAGAAACATCGTAGAAGTCAACAGGGAAGCTACCACTATTCAAAGTGGCACCAATTCCCACGTTGTACATGCTATCGACAGCGCTTACATCGGCAGCCTGCTGAATCGAGAACTGGAAAGTTCTTCCGACTCCGCCGGTTACATCAGTGTAAACCGACAAAGTAACAGACTGGCCAGAAGCTAATAGTAGTGGGTTAGACGACAGATCAAACGTCACCACATTATTATTCAATGAAGCAGTAGATCCAAGCTGAGTGCTGCCGTTCATCAATTTGATGTTATTAAGGTAGCCTGCCTGGATACTACCGATATTCGTCAAACGAACCGATGTAACTTTAACCGGGTCGTTCGAAGCCTGAACGCTAAACTGTCCAGCTAAGTAGCTGGTTTGTCCGGAATTCACGGTGGTGTTACTGGTGGTCAAGTCGGTGACTGTCAAAGTCGCCAAGTTGGTCAGGCTAACCAAAGTGAATGAATTTCCGGTAACCGGGAATGTTCCGCTAACGGTGTCGGTCGCGGCCAAGCCTACATTAGAGGCAGAGGCCAAGGCCAACTGAATAACATGGCTAGCCGAAGAAGTCGAAGCCGTGATATCAGCGCTAACGGTTACGGCGACAGTCTGGCCAGCCGGAACAGTGAACAAACCACCGCTCGTATTAGAGAAGGTGATCGCTCCACTGTTTATTCCGGTGTTCTGAGCCAGTCTGGTCGAACCATTGTACAGGTAAACTGTCTGCAGATCGGTATCCTGCGAGAA
>JACWAO010000104.1 GCA_014874305.1 Candidatus Colwelliibacteriota bacterium
CAGCAAGTACTGCGCGAGCTGTAAGAAAAGAACCACGCACAAAGAAGCCAAGTTAAAATAGTCTTCTCCTTGCCGGCCAGTTAGCAAGCTGGCAAGGAGAACTCTGAGCGAGAGAAGCGAATCGACTGGCGTTTGACGCCACGCGGCAAAAGTATTACTATATAAACACGTTTCCGCAGACAGCGGGCAAAGCCGACAACTATGTCGAAATAAGCCCCGCCGAGGACAAGGTTATAAAACTGCGGATTCGCAGTTTTCTTTTTCGCCGAAAACTTACGAGCGTAAATATTAAAGAGGCGAAAAGGACCCTGAGCGAGGTCTCCTTCGCTAAAGCTATTGAGACCGAAGTCGAAGGGTTTATCATAAATTTATGAAAACAAAACAACAAAAAGAAACAGCGGTTAAGGAGGGTATTAAGAAAATTTCTTCCTCGGGTTCGGTTATATTTACCGACTTCTCGGGCACGAAGGTGGAAAACATCCGTTCTCTGAAGAAATCTCTGCGTGAAGCGGAAGCCGGATTCGAAGTCATCAAAAAAAGGCTTCTTAAGATAATACTTAAAGAAAACGGAATAGAGTTCGACCCGACTGCTTATGAGGCGCAAGTTGGAACAATTTTAGCCAAGGGAGACATAAGCGCCGCGGCCGGAAGGGCCTACCGTTTCTCGAAAGAGTTCGAAAGTTTTCAAATTTTAGGCGGACTCGACCTGGTTAAAAATGAGGTTTTCGACGCCGCAACCGTAAAAGCCATAGGGCAGTTGCCATCCAAGGAGGTTCTTCTTTCACAGTTTTTGGGAGTGCTTACGGCGCCGCTAAGAATGTTTATGTACATTCTTCAGGAAAAGTCGAAACAAGCGTAATAAAAAGCAGACAATAAATAAAAACAAAAATATGGATAAAGATAAATTAATAGCAGAAGTAGAAAAAATGACCGTAGTCGAACTAGCTGAGCTGGTTAAAGCAATGGAAGAGAAGTTCGGCATCAGCGCGGCTATGCCAGCCGCGGCTGGGGCTTCTAACGGCGCGGCGGAAGCTGAGGAGAAAACATCGTTCAACGTTCTTCTTCAAGCGGCCGGAGAGCAGAAGATTAACGTCATTAAGGTGGTACGCGAGGTTACCGGATTGGGACTTAAAGAATCCAAGGATCTGGTGGATGGAGCCCCGAAGGTGGTAAAAGAAGGGCTTAAGAAGGAAGAGGCCGAGGAGCTTAAACAGAAGCTTACCGAAGCCGGAGCTACCGCTGAAATACAGTAAGCCGAGCAAGATAATCCAAGGGCGCCTTTTACTAAGGTGCCTTTTGGTTTATTATTTTTCAAACGCTTGAAAGTTGCGAAGCGTACCAAGGCCCTCCTATGCTTGCGAGCTTCGGAAGGGCGAAGAAAAAAAACGGTCGCCTCCGCTCTTACGAGCTACGGCCGTCCTTCGCCCCGCCTTCGCCAAAGACTTCAGACGGGCCGGAGGCTATGGACCGGCGAGGCGGAACAAGGGCAATTAGCTCAATGGTAGAGCGCTTCGTTCACATCGAAGAGGTCACTGGTTCGATCCCAGTATTGCCCACAAAGTGCTAATATAAAGGCATGCGCGTTAACAAGGTTGCGACAGCAGCCGTATTCTTTATGGCGGGCATAGGATTGTCCAGCTTGGGCATAAACTGGATTATTTACATCTCCGCCGCTGTTTCGTTTCTGGCATTGTTATGCATAAAACACAAAATAAAGATCGTATTCGCTCTGATTATTTTTATCGTTTTCCTATCAGGAGCTTTTTACTATAACTTCCGTACTGCTTGGGAAAAGTATGGATTGGTTTTCGGGGAACAAACTACGGTCTATGGAGTTATAAACAGCGTGCCGGAAAGAAGCGGAGGAACGCAAAGATTAATCATTAAATCATCGGACGCGGGCGCGATTATCGGAGCGACAACCTACTCCGCGGAGCCGTTTGAATATGGCGACCTCGTCAAAATTAGCGGATCGCTGTCGGAGGAGAAGGGAGGAAAAATTTCATTCAGCGCGCCGACCTCTCCGAAGATTCTTAAACACAACGCCGGTTCTAAAATAAAAGCCGTACTCTTCGCGCTTAAAGACTCTCTTCAAAACAACATCAAACGCGCGCTTCCGCCGGATAAGACCGCTTTAGCGATAGGAACCCTGCTGGGAGACAAAAGCGATTTTACCAAAGAGTTTAATAACGCCCTTAAGCGGAGCGGATTGGCGCATATAGCCGCGCTTTCCGGCTTTAACGTTATGATCTTCGTCCGCTACCTGTCGCCGATAGTCGGATTTTTTATCCTGCACCGCGGGTGGAGGTTCGGAGTAACATCCCTGGTTATAACCGCTTTCATAGTTATGACCGGGGCGTCGGCATCCCTGGTGCGGGCCGGAATTATGGGGATCGTGGGGATGGTCCTAAAAAACCAGAGCCGGCTCACGGATGTAAAGTTCGTCCTTATCTGGACGGCTCTACTAATGGTCCTGGCCGACCCCGCTGTTTTGGTTTTTGATCTTGGGTTTTCTCTTTCTTTCGCCGCTCTTATCGGCCTCATATACATAGAGCCGCTTTTAAAGAAATGGCTCGTTAGAATATTTAAAACAACAGAGAAGTTTTGGAGCGGATGGAAGGGACTCGCTTTACAGACCGTTGCCGCCGAGGCGGCGGTATCGCCGATAATCTTTCTCACCTTTCGCCAGTTTTCTCCCTGGGCGATCTTCTCCAACCTTTTGATCATACCCCTACTGCCGGCAACTATGTTTATGACATTTCTTGTGTCAATCGTGGGATACATCTCCTCGGTTTTAAGCGCGGTTTTTGCCTGGCCGCTTTATATTTTGGTTAGCTATGAAGAATTGGTTATTAATTTTTTCGGCCGCGGTTTTATTTGACGCGGCTTTGCTTGTCTGGTGCCTTGCTCCCCAGGATGGTACCGAGGTGGAGTTTTTCAGTGTTGGAGAAGGGGATAGCGAGCTTATCTCCTTGCCCGGAGGAGTTAGAATACTGGTTGACGGAGGCCGGGGCGGGAATCTCCTTCCGGAACTGGGCCGCGCGCTTGGCCCGGTTGAGAAGAGAATAGACCTGATGATTCTGACTCACTGCCAGCTTGACCACCTTGGCGGACTGGAAGAAGCGGTAAAAAGATTTAATGTAAGCGCTTTTATCTACAACGGCTGTGATTCCCATTTGGGAGAATGGAATCAATTGAAGAACGAACTGGTTAGAAACAACATACCGATTATCCAGTTAGGCGCCGGTGACAGGATAAACTACAAGGACGGCAGTATCTCAATCTTATCTCCGGACTTTACGGCAAATAGCGTGCCGGATGAAAACGAAAGAGCCATAACTTTTCTTCTTAAAAGCGGAAGCTCCAATTTTCTTTTTATGAGCGACGCTCCTCCCGATCTGGAGCAAGGGATAATAAAAAACCTGCCGGACCAGATCGATGTTTTAAAGGTGTCCCACCACGGCTCTCGTTTCTCCTCAACATCGGAGTTTTTGGACAAGATCAAGCCGAGAATCTCCGTGATCGAGGTCGGCAAGAACAGTTACGGCCACCCGGCGGCATCCACGCTTGAAAAACTGGAGGTTTACGGAAAAGTTTACAGGACAGACCTCTTCGGCACGATAAGAATTATTTCCGAAAGGGATAAACTCAATGTGTTTGCGATTGACACACCTTAATTTAAAAGAGAAAGTAGGTAAAACATGTCGGATCAAAAGACAACTCAACATTTACTCAAGAAGGACAAATATGTGAATGCCAGAGGAGGTAATTCTCATTTTCTTGACATTTTTTGCAGTAAATGTAACCAGTACCTTGCTCTCTATCAAAAAGATGGGCAGGGCAGGCTGCTACGAATGTACCTTGATAGAATCTTTGCACCACCCGAGCTTTCACTCTTACAGTCGAAGACTAGCGGCAAAGCGGAGATGCCGAATCTGCAATGTTCGAAGTGCGGTACGCTTATCGGCGTACCTATGGTCTACGAGGCAGAAAGAAGATTGGCTTTCCGGCTCGTTCCCGGCTCTTTTGCGAAGAAAAAGAGCAACGGCGTTTACCAGCCGCAGTCACAAACTGGAAACGTAGAAAAATAACTTATCAAAGTTGAACTTCGATACCTATATTTTGAACTGTAGCGTGTTTTGGAGTAAGACTAGGGCAGATATTCGTGTCTGTACCTGAATAATCTGCGAAAGGATGGCGATGTCGGATGTTTATGTCCTTACTACAGGACGAGCCGCAATGCTGGTATGAGCTCGCGTGGGACGAGGCAAACGCGGCCGTTATCCTAAGCGTCCACCGAGACGCCCTTAAGAAACGCGAGTTGGACGACGCGCCGATCGTGCGTTCCCTAAGGGAGGAGTTCAAACTCGGAGAGTTCGAGTGCGACGGCGGGTCTTCGAGGTTTGGCTTTAACGCCGCTTGTAGCCGTGCCGAAGACGGAAACGAATTCGTGAAAATCGGCATCGATCTCCCGTACATCAAGGAAGATGAAAAATGCGATACGTGCAAC
>JACWAO010000105.1 GCA_014874305.1 Candidatus Colwelliibacteriota bacterium
CGGGCCGAAGCCGTCCATATCCATAACTATCTCAACCTGAGGCAGGGGTTGGATCTCTTTATAGTTAATAACCATAGTCTGCGTAAATCTGTGTATCACAAGTATCTTAGGCGGAAGGTTGTTTTCCTTGACTATGTTCGCCAGGTAGTTTGCCGCGAAATTTATATCAGAAGCGTCCATTCTGCCTATAACCGTCCCCGGCACATGCCCTCCCCACATATCAAACTCCGGATCGAGCGCCAGCTCTACCTGCGGGAGTTTAAGGTATTGTTCTAAAAGCGGAACTTCGGTTTCCACGTTACTTTGCCCGACTTGGACGTCCAAAAACACCAGGCCGTTGACCTGTTTTGCCATTTCTATGGCTTTATCGATTTGGCTTTGTGGCATCCTTAACGTGTATTTTCCGTCAGGCCCTGGATGATCCTGCGCGGTCACGGCAATATAGTCTATCGCGGGAATTACTGGAGTTGACGGATCCGCGTTCTGCCATTGCGTTACGGTTGCTTGAAGCATCTCCAAGACCCGGCTTTCCGTATACTCGCCTAAGACCCCCATTTGTTTGGAATAGAAATTACCGTAGTAAGCCACTATGCGGTCAAAAGGGAGTACCGCTCCCCCGCCGGGGTAAACGGTTTTTGCCGGCCAGAGACTGGGAGTAGAGGTGGTCGATGTCGCAGTTGAGCTGGAAATAGTGATTTTTAGATTGGCCAATTTAAGGAGCTTGGCATCGTAAGCGGCCTTATTAAGAGGAGGATATTTAGATGTGTTTTGTGCTAAAGCTTGAGTGGAAGTCGAATTTGGATCAGTGGTTAATACGCGCGGGAGATGCGTTACCGCAAAAAACGCTATTACTATGCCCAAAACAATTCCCGCCGGAATAAGATATGCTTTTATGAGACCCATAAGTTATCGTACTATCGCATATTTTGAGGTAATCGGCAAACATTGTCTTGTCGAAAACAACAAGATTCTTCGGAAAGTTTAGGATGATGTGTTGCTCGGTAGCTCTGTAGAGCGGAGGACGATATTGCTCTACGGGATTTACCCTGAGTAACATCGAAGGGTTTACTTTATATTTGGAAGGTGATACGTTTCGAAGCATAGTCGCGCGAACGTGACTTTATCTGCACTTTCTGATCGGAGGGAATGAGTGTGGCGCTAGCAGTGATAGAGCGTGAACAGCGACATCTGGTCTACAGCCACAGAGCGAACTCTGTCGGCCAACTGACAACGGATGATATCGCGAGAGAGCTCAGGGCGCGAGGCGTGTTCGTCGATCACGACGTGAACAATGCGCGCTTTCCACTGCTTGCGTCCGCAATCTGTTTCAGCGTTGTAAGCGTTGGCCCAACCAGCGTCCGCGAATGCGCGGTCCGGCTTGCCTCAGCAGGGCTTAAGATTCCCAAGGTGGAAGAAGCGATCCAGATTGCGGATGAATGTTTAACTGGCAAGTTGCCGTTCAATTCCCTAAGCAGGGAGCTGAAAGAACCATTCATCCTCATCCCGCATGAGCCGGTCTGGGCAGGCCACCCGTATTTCAGTTACCTGGTTTTGTGCGTTTCCCTCTTTCCGTCTAACCACGGGATGTTCCTGCGGTCGATAGAAGGAGGATTCACGGGGTACATGGTTGCCGGCGTCGTTCCCAGGACGAGTTTTAGGAGGCCGAGGAGGCTATCGCGCCTGCGCTTTTAAACGCAGGCGCTTTCTTAATATCGAATCCGCGGGGCTTATTTTAATCCGAATCCCCCGTCAACCACTAAAACCTCTCC
The DNA here is from genome assembly GCA_014874305.1 of Candidatus Colwelliibacteriota bacterium. Lineage (GTDB taxonomy): Bacteria > Patescibacteriota > Minisyncoccia > UBA6257 > Colwellbacteraceae > JACWAO01. Next base: position 1,770 of record JACWAO010000105.1, read on the forward strand.
GGTTACGGCGTCTGATTTCGCCAGATAGAGGAACGCTTCGGCGATTTCTTCCGGCTTAATAAATCTTCCCAGGCGCATTTCGTTAATCATTGCTTTTTGTTCGCTTTCAGGAAATGTGTTAAAACGCGGGATTTGCACATATCCTGGCGCGACTGCGTTTACGAGTATTTTTGGCGACCAAAGTTTGGCGAGATTCTTTGTCAGACTTATTACGCCGGCTTTCGCGATTGAGTACGCCATGCCGTTAGGATCTCCGGTGTGTTCCAAGCCATAAACCGACGCGGTATTTAATATTTTGCCTCCGTTTCTGTTTAACATCTCTTTGGCGGCGGATTGCGAACAAAAAATTGCTCCGAATAGATTATTATTAAAAACCCTATCCCAACTTTCTTTGGAAGAATTAATAAAATCTTGGGATTCGTATGCTCCGGCGTTATTTATTAAGATGTCGATCGCGCCGAATTTACTTATCGCTTCTTTAATCAACGCATTTGCCTCATTAGGGACGGACACATCAGCTTTAAAATACACAGCCCGCCCTCCGGCGGCGTTAATCTCGCTTGCCACTTTTTCTCCTCCTTCGGTGTTCGAGTTGCTGTTAACTACAATTTTAGCGCCTTCCTTCGCGAAAAGACGCGCGGTAGCCTCCCCTATTCCGCTCGAAGAGCCGGTAATTACTACAACCTTATCTTTAAGTTCCATAATATTAAATATAGCGAGAGTTGCGCGCTTAGCAATACCTTAATGCTATATGTTCCAATGTTTTGTACATAAAAAGAGTTCGTATATAATTCATAAACTATGATAAGAAACAGGCTGTCCGTCTGGTTAGTTTCGGGAATTGTCGTAAGCAGTGCGGTTTTTTATGTATCGGCGGCTGAAGCAAGAGGGGTTCCGTCTTCCGCGGCCGCGCCGGCGCAGGTTGAAAGCGTTACTCGTGGTGCTCCGGCCAGCAATAACTCCCCCGCCCTGCCTTCCGTAACCCATCCTACTCCAGCCGCGGCTACTCCAAATGCCGGGGAAAATAATATGACTAGCAGTGCCGCGCAAAACATTACGCCAGCAAACGTAAATAGTAATAAGGCAAATGCTTCCGGTGTAAGCGCTTCTGTTTCACCGACTTCCATTTCACAGAAAGCCGTTATGCAGTCGATGATTTCCGATCTTGAGCGAACGATACAACTGCTTATCGCCGAGCTTAGCGTTGCGGCTAATAATAGCGGTCATGGACACGTCCATCAGTTTAGACCGCGCCTCGACCCCAAAGGGAACGTTCTTCATGGGGTGCGCAACGAAGTCGAATCATCTAACTGGTCCGGATATGTCGTTACCAGGTACGAGACGGGACAGGAATATACATCCGCTTCCGGAACATGGGTGGTCCCGAGCGTTGATACTTCGTATGCCGGTTATTCTTCTTCGTGGGTTGGGATTGGCGGCTTCTGCATGAACGCAGTTTGTACGCAAGTAGATCACACGCTTATCCAGCTGGGCACGGAACAGGAATCTGATGGGTCGGGTAACATTAATTATTACGCCTGGTATGAGATGTTGCCGAACCCCGAGATTAAGATAGAAAACTTCCCCGTAAATCCAGGAGACGTAATTACCGCCTCGCTTAAAGAAACTAGCGGTCACGGACGGCACGGTACGTGGCTTCTCTCGCTTGAGGATAAGACTACCGGCAGTACTTGGAGCAGGACGTTTGTCTATAATTCTTCCTTGGCCTCGGCGGAATGGATAGAAGAAGCTCCGTATTCGGGGATTATCCTGCCATTGGCTAATTATGGAACGACAAACTTTGATTTAGGAACGGTAAACGGCGGAGAGAATCCGGCACTTCTTAATCAGGAGGGGGTTATTATGTACAATCCGAACGGCCAGACGTCAAATCCCTCCGCTCCGGACAGCAACACGGACGGCTTCAATGCCTGTTGGGGAAATTACAGCATACTTACCGCGTGCTCATCGCCGAATAGCTAGAACCCATCTCAAAAGTAGTCAAATTGCCTAAAATGGTTATTTTCGTCTGCAAGCCGCCCATCCCTCCTCAAAGTACTCTTATCAAGTACTACTTC
>JACWAO010000106.1 GCA_014874305.1 Candidatus Colwelliibacteriota bacterium
GGATATCCTTGAGCGTCTTGGTGTGCCGTATACCGGAAGCGGGGTCTTGGCCAGCGCTTTAGGGATGAACAAGATTTTCTCTTACCGTTTGTTCAAGGCTCTTGGATTAAATGTCCCGCGTTTCGAGATTGTAAGCCGGTATGACGCGGAATGGCGCGGCGGGTATCCCTTAAACATCCCGCTCGCGCTTCCTCTTATAGTGAAACCGGCCAACCAGGGATCGTCTATGGGGGTGAGTCTTGTAAGACGCGGTGAGGAGCTGTGGCCGGCGGTTACTAAGGCGCTCCAACTGGATAAGGAAGCTATTGTGCAGGAGTACGTATCCGGTACGGAAATTACGTGCGGAGTGCTTGAGGTGGGCGAGCGGGTCGCGGCCCTGGAACCTATCGAGATTATAAAATCATCGGGAGATGTTTTTGACTACCAGGCGAAATATACTTCGGGAATGGCGGAGGAGCGCGCGGCCGTACTCGCCGGTTCCGTAATAGAACGGATCAAGAAGGATGCCGTAACCGCGCACAAGGCGATAGGCGCGTACGGTTTTTCCCGCAGTGATTTCATCTTTTCGCCGGATGGGCGTCTGTACGTGTTGGAGACAAACACTCTTCCGGGATTGACGGAGAATAGCTTGTTTCCAAAAGCCGCCTTGGCGTCCGGCATATCCTTTCCTGATTTACTGGACATTATGATAGACCAGGCCCTGCGCAGGAACGAGGGCGGGGAGTAGCGGCTGGCTGTTGGGGCTCGGTTTAGGTATTATGATGGTGAAACATGCCATCTCCAATTGAGGAAATAAAAGAAAGACTGGATATAGTCGACGTTCTTAAGGGATACGTCGAGTTAAGGCCGGCGGGCAGGAACTTTAAAGCGGTTTGCCCGTTTCACGCCGAGAAGACCCCGTCGCTTATCGTTTCTCCCGACCGGCAGATCTGGCACTGCTTCGGGTGCGGCGCCGGAGGGGACGTGATAAAGTTCGTTTCCCTTTTCGAGAATATAGAGTTTTATGAAGCTTTAAGAGTTCTCGCGGAAAAAGCCGGAGTGGACTTGAAGAGGTACACTCCGGCGGAGGAGAAGCAATTCGGCGTGCTTTATGAGATACAAAGAGCCGCGGCGGATTTTTTTAAGGACAAGCTTACCGGTTCCGATAAGGCTCTGCAGTATCTGAAACAAAGGAAGCTCAAGGAGGAAACGATGGAGGAGTTCGAAACGGGCTTTGCTCCCGAGAGCTTTGACGCGCTGACTGTGGAACTATTGGAAAGAAAGTTTGAGCTTGCCGATGTGGTTAGGTCTGGGTTGGTTTTTAGGACGGACAGTGGAAAGTATATGGATAGATTCAGGGGAAGGATAATGTTTCCGATACACAATCATTTCGGGAAAATAGTCGGGTTTACCGGCAGGATTCTTCCGGAACTGGAAAGAGAGGATATTGGGAAATATGTTAACAGCCCCGAGACTCCGATTTTCCAAAAGTCAAAACTTCTTTACGGATTTTGGCGGAGCAAGAAAGAGATACGGGAGAAAGGATTCGCGGTACTGCTTGAGGGGCAGATGGATTTTCTGATGTGCTGGCAGGACGGCATACGGAACGCGGCGGCAACCTCGGGCACCGCTTTAACCAGCGAGCATTTAAGAACGCTGCGCAAGACAACCGACAAGCTGGTGCTGGGTTTTGATAGTGATGAGGCGGGGAGACTGGCGGCGGAAAAAGCCGTCGATCTCGCCTCGGCAAATGATTTTACGGCTCTGGTGGCCGACTGGGGCGAGGCGAAAGACGCGGCGGAGGTTGTCTCTAAAAGTCCCGGGAAGGCGGACGAGATAATCAAACTCGCGGAGCCCGCGATGAATTTCATCTTCGATCGACACCTGGGTGAAGGAGGGTCTGGAACCAAAAGTAATATAAGATTCGTTCTTGAGAGGATAAAAAGAGTGTGGAGCCCGATCGAGCGTTCCGCGTGGCTCAGGGAGCTTTCCTATAGAACCGGAATAAAAGAAGAGACGCTAAGGGAGGAGATGGAGAAGACCGCGTCGGGAGCGGGTAGGGAGGAGGCGGGCATGGGCGGCGAGAACCGCGCGGTTCAAGTAGAACCGGAATACAAACCGGAAACCAGACTGGAGCTTATCGTTTTAAGGCTTTTCGGATTAGCAAATGAGAAGAAAGAGCTTATGCCGAAGGCGGAGCCTTATGAGAGATATTTTCCGGAAACGTACGCTGTGGTTTATAATTCCATAAAAAGCGGGGGACAGGATTTGGTTACACCAGAGGCGAGAGGGGTGTTTAACGTAATATCTTTGCGCGGAGCGCTGGAGTCGGAACTCTTGGAAGATGAAGAGAGAACGGCAAAAGAATTTCAAGCGCTCTTAAGCGAATTGGAGATAGAGTTCTTGTCCGCGCGGAAGAACGATTTGGCGAGAAAAATCGCCTCTTTGGAGAGCGGCGGGAGCGATGAGGAGCTCACCGCGGAGCTTAAAAAGTTTGACGAAATATCCAAAAAAATCCAAGATATTAAACATGCAAAAGAAAGCGCAGGCTAAAAGGCACTACGGTAAGCTTAGGATTAAGCGCGCCAAGGGTAAGACTGCCGGAAAAAAGAAGGTCCAGAGCAGAAAAAAGGCGCCGGTAAAGGCCAAAAAGGCGGTACAGAAACACGACGCGGCTTCCGTGAGGAAGAAGGTAACGGCGCCTGTTAAGCGCGAGAAAAGCGAGAAGCTGAACCTACAGCAGGAGGAGATGCTCGAGGAGGTCCTGACGAGGGGAAGGAGCAAGGGGTTCGTTACGGATCTTGAGATTTTGAACTACTTCCCGAGGATAGAAACCGACCCGTCTTTTCTTGAGGAGGTGTACGACCGGCTGGAGAGCGAAAATATAAAGGTAGTCTATGTTGATTCTTTGATAGATACCCCGGGGGAGGAGATAAGCGAGAAGGAGCTGATGGAGGCGACCAACATCAGCGAGCCGATATCGGATAATGTGCAGATGTACCTACGCGAGATAGGGCGCACTCCGCTATTGAACTCCCAGGAGGAAAAAGAACTGGCAAAGAGAATATTGCGCGGCGATGAGGGCGCGAGGCAGAAGCTTATCAAAGCCAACCTGAGGCTCGTGGTTTCGATAGCCAAACGGTATGTTAACAGAGGTCCGTTGAGCATCTCGGATCTGATACAGGAGGGAAACATCGGTTTATTCCGCGCCGTGGAGAAGTTCGATTACCAC
>JACWAO010000011.1 GCA_014874305.1 Candidatus Colwelliibacteriota bacterium
AGCTGGGTTGAGGACTAAGACTAGGGCGGAGGCCAGGATCCCTATGATGGCGATGACGATGAGGAGTTCTATCAATGTAAACGAGCTTCGCTCGTTTACCTTATGGGGTTTACCCTGAGGTTTGGAGATATGGAGAACCGGGTGGTTTTTAGTCATGGATAGTTGTGGAACGTGAGACGCGAACCGTGAGACGCATATCGCGAATCGTGAGTTGTGTTTTGTGATTCATGGTACGCGGTGCGCGATATGCGGTTTTATATTATAAAATTCCCGAATTCTTTGATCTCCTGTTTTTGTATCTCGCGTTCTATCACCTCGGCCGCCAGCCGGCGGTACGCATCGGCTCCGCTCGATTCCGGCCTGTATTCTATTATAGTCATCCCGTAACTTGGGGCCTCCGCCAGAGATATGGCGCGCGGGATCTCCGTATCAAACACCTTGTATGGAAAATGCCGCCTGAGATTGCGATTGACCTCGCGCGAGAGGCGTTCTTTTTTGTTGTAAAGCGTAAGTACCGCTCCGGCGACCTGCAAAGAATGGCGCAGGTTGGCGCGGATAAGTTCCACGGTTTCCAAAAGCTGGCTTATTCCCTCGAGCCCGTAATACTCCGCCTGGACGGGTATGAGAACCTCGTCGGCGGCAACCAGGCCGTTAATTGTTAAAAGGCTTAGCGAGGGAGGAAGATCTATTATTACGTAATCATATAAGTGCCGGAACTGGTTGATGAACCGGCGCAGGAAGTACTCCCTGTTTTCCGCCCCTACAAGCTCAACCAGCAATCCCGCTAAGTCGGAAGAGGCGGGTATAAAATCATAATCCTGGATGAAAGTTGGCATAAGGACCGACTCCGGCTGAGCCAAACCGAGCACTCCGTGGTAGATGTGATAGTTAAATCCCCTATCTTTTTTTAACACGGAGGTGGAGTTTCCCTGCGGATCGAAGTCGATAAGTAAAGTTCTTCTTCCTTTTTCCGCCAGGCAGGCGCCAAGATTAAGAGCGGTGGTTGTTTTTCCAACTCCCCCTTTGGCATTGTAAATCGCTATCACTCTCGCCATATTTTATGCTTTAACTTTAACTTAAGTTGTAAGCAACTTCAATGAAGATATCGCACTATAAACGGTGCGGTATCGGAATTCTTCCGTAGCCTACCGAAGCTCGTAAGCGAGGGTAGACAAAGGAGGATAAAAATTTGCCATCTTTTTCTCTTTTTTGTATTCTCCATAACAATGCCCGGGTGGCGGAATGGCAGACGCGATAGACTCAAAATCTATTGGGGGCAACCTCATGAGAGTTCGACTCTCTCCCCGGGCACTAGTACCAAAAAAAGCTATAAATAGTGATCTACGGATTATGAAAATCAAGCAGTTTCTTATACTTATTGCTCTGGTGGCGGGGGTGGTTATAGTAATCACCGCTTTCCGGGCGGCTTGGGTTTTGTTCAGCAACGAGATAAACTGCTCGCCTCGGGAACTCTCGGTTTCTTCATCCGTACAGGGGGCTACCGGAGGCTTGGCTGGACTCGTGTCCATCACTAACATCTCCACTTCCAGTTGTTATCTAACTACGCCGAGTTTTTCCCTTTCGTTAAGCGATTCAAACAACACTCCGCTCGATGTAAAAATCCTCTCCTCCCTTTTGCCTTCCGGAAAAGACTTCCTAAGACCTAACGCGAGCAGTTCTTTCCTCGTCGTGTGGAGAAACTGGTGCGGATCTCCGATAAACCAGCCAGTAGATTTAGAACTACATCTAACC
>JACWAO010000002.1 GCA_014874305.1 Candidatus Colwelliibacteriota bacterium
AACCCTTGAGGATGCGACCTCGACGGGAACGGGACCCGCTCAGACATCTACCCCTAACTGCGTAAGTGGGAGTTGTTATTCGTTTGATGGGGTGGATGATTATATATCGCTTTCTAATATTGGAGTTAATACTTCAACCGGGGCGCAAAATACTGTCGTATTTTGGATGGATTGGAACGGAGGCGGTAATCAAATGGTATTCGGATTTTATAACTACGATCTTTTTTTGGCGTCGGGAGATTTTGGATTTAATACCGCCTGTTCTGATATTTATGGAATCTCTGCCGCTGGTTTATCTGGCTCCTGGCAGGATGTAGCAGGTATCTTTACAAACAACAGCGGTATAACCTCGAATCAACTATATATTAATGGAGTTAAGCAGTCAGTTTCGCAGCTTTCAGGGACCCCATGCTCTATAGGCGCGAGTATGGCCGCACATATAAGCGGTTGGCCAAATACTAGCGGGTATCTTTATGACGGATATATAGATCACCTTCTTATTTACAACCGAGCACTTACCTCTGCCCAAATTCAGGCGATTTATAACAAGGAAAAATCATAAATAATATATGGTTAAATACATAATTTTTACTATCGGCATAATTATTCTAACCGTTACGGGGTACTATTCTTACTACTTATACTCTTTAGCGAATTTAAAAGTTCAGCCATTTCTTATTTACTATGGCGGAGTAGATAATAACGCGTCCGTATCACAGCTAAATCCGATTATTTCCGCATTTAAGAAATACCCAATAGTTATCTTCGGAAGCTCTATTCACTTCCCGTCCGCGGCGGGAAAAATTCGCAAAGCCCTGCCGCAAACTATTCTTTACGGATATGCAAATACGGATAATGTTACTTGGGACCATATTAAACAACGCCTAGAACTCCTATCTTCAATGAAGTTTAACGGAGTCCTCTTTGACAGCGTCGGGGCGGGATGGTCAGCCGATCCTAATAATGTAAAAACGGCAGTGAGTTATGCGCACTCCTTGGGTTTGCGGGTTATCATAAACGACTGGAATCCAGATACCGCTATGAATGTCGGTTTGATACCGGGAGAAGACGGATATAGCGCTGAAAACTGGGTGTTTAGCGCTGGAGAATGGCAGAGTCCTCCTCTACCATCTTCTAGTTACGCGGGCTTATATAGTCTGGAGAAGCAAGGAATAAAAGTTTTTATGATCGTGACGATGAAGAATGATAATTTCACGGAATCACAGATACTGCCTCCGGTAACTAAAACAATAGAAATGGAGAAGGGAAATTATATAAGCGTCTCCGACCAATACTATTCCGCGCAATCTGATGCTATTTTTCCGGCAGGTGGTTTGCGGAGGGCGATATATAACTCCTTAAAGAATTTACACTACTAGCATTAAAAAAGTGAAGGTAGCCTACTCCGTCCAACCGGACAACAGCTCCCCGTGTTGTTCTGTGTTTGTAATCTTATTTTTATCGTCCACGAAAACAATTTTAGGATTGAGCGTTTTGTACTCCTCCGGAGTCACGAAAGCGTCTCCGAGGATTATCACCTTGTCTCCTCTCTGAAAATGGCGGGCCGGGGGACCGTTTAAGATAATCTCACCCTTTCCGCTTTCCCCGGGCAAAGCATAGGTTTGCCAGAGCGTCCCGTTAGAAAGATTGGTAATACGCACCACCTGGTGCGGCTTTATCCCCACAGCTCTCATAAGCTCCTGGTCTATGGTTATAGAACCGACATAGTTTAAATCAGCGTCCGTTACGGTCGCCCTATGAATCTTTGAAACACATATCTGCATTAACATATCCACATCATAATTTTTGATGGCATTGTTGTCAAAACAGGCCGTGGTATAATAAACCCCATATGAATACAGTAATCGCTTTAGGAGCGGAATACCTCTATATTCCGATAGCGCTCTTGGCTGTCTACCTGCTCTGGCTCGAGGGGAAGGGGAAGAGAAAATCCATAATAGTCTTCGCGGTAATAAGCTTGCCGCTGACGCTTGCCATAGCAAGGATAACGGGACATTTTTACTATGACCCAAGGCCGTTCGTAGTCGGACACTTCGCTCCGATAGTACCGCACGCGCCGGATAACGGCTTCCCTTCGGATCACGCTCTTTTAGCCTCAGCTCTGGCCGCGCTTGTTTTTGTCTTTAATAAAAGGAATGGAATAATTATAGGTGTTCTGGCCCTACTCGTGGGATACTTCCGCGTCGCCTCAGGCGTTCATCACTGGATAGATATCGCCGGAAGTTTCGTTATAAGCGCCTTCACCGCCACGCTTGTTTACTTTATTCTGCGGGATTTTTATAAGAAACGCGCTCCCGCTTTAAAGGATAAAGATTAGTAAAGTTACTGAGTGCTTTGTATGGACAAGGTTGATGAGGATTGCGGATCATCGCATCTCGGCCCGCCTGTTACCAGCGTCCCGCCGACATTTTTAAGCGGGGAGATTATCGGGGAGGGGAAACCGGTTAGATGTAGTTCTAGGTTTACCCCGTGAAGGCTCCCGGCAGAGCTGGGATTTACGGGGTCTACTGGCTGGTTTATCGGAGATCCGCACCAGTTTCTCCACACGACGAGGAAAGAACTGCTCGCGTTAGGTCTTAGGAAGTCTTTTCCGGAAGGCAAAAGGGAGGAG
>JACWAO010000012.1 GCA_014874305.1 Candidatus Colwelliibacteriota bacterium
AGGCGTTGGAATTAATGTTCCTATACCAGAGGAGGAGTTAGCGGAGGTTGAGGTAGGAGCGGATTGAATCACTTGAATCGTGAAAGAAAAATCTTAAATCTAAAATTGAAAATTTTCGGTTTCTGATCGTGCTTTTTAGATGTCAGGGAGAATAAAGCCGGTTTATAAAAAACCGGCTAGGCGTTCTACGAGGGTAATTTGCGCGCACAGCGCAATGACGGTATCGCAGACTTAAGGATGCTGCGCACGGATTTTGTTGACGGATGCGCAACTACGACAATGACCGGTACCGGCCTCCTTCGATTGTTTCGTTTGATATATTTCTCGCGCGAATACGAAATCCGTATCTGGAGAAGATGTATCCTGCCGTCGTTCCCTACTACCGCGTAGTTTGCTCCGTGCTTCCCTTCCTCCTTGCTGGCCTTTCTGGCTTCGGATACGGCGCCGTTTTCTAGCAAACGCGCCAACTCCTTTTTGATGATCGCGTCTCTTACGTCGGGCGGAACAATGAGTCTATCGGGAATTCCATGTTTTTTCTTTATCTTATTTATTTTTGGGGAACCACCGCTCACAAGGACACCTCCCAGTCAATCTTATTAGCGTTTTTCATCGCTTAATTACAAATTATAACTCAAATTCTTAGACGCCGCTCAAGGTTATTCTCCTCGCCTTTTTCGGCGGAGGAGAAAAAGCCCGCTTGGAAGCGGGCTGGCGGGACCTAGGGTCAGGGTGCAGAAATTATTTTTAATATTTGTCTCCTTATCGCCCCCTCATCTATGTGGTAGTTTGAGATTACTACCGATATGTCTGAGTGGGCTCTTTGGAACAGAGCTGCATAGTATCTGGAACTCTTGACTTGCAGGCAGACCACCCTGCCGTTTGCCTCGATGACAAAGTCTACTCCTTCCATGTCTTTCTCGCTGTGCTTTCTCGTTTCCTCTACAGAGACTATTTCTCCGTTTTCCACCATCTTCGCGAGGACATGGCCAACTTTTTCCTGGTGAAGCCTCCCCAGGATGTCGTTTACCCTTCCGGTGTTTGATGACCCGTTGCGCACCGGAGCCCGACTCGGACTTTCCAGTCGAGAGAATGGCTTCAACTAATCGCCTCCTTTCTTGGTTGCAGAATTGGGTTAAAAATACGGCGTTATCTATTTTTAGTCAATGCTTGGTTCGCCTCGCCGGGCCATAGCCTCTGCTGTGCCCGTCCGAAGCCTTTGGCGAAGGTGGGGCGAAGTCCGCCTTCGTTCTTAGGAGCTTCGGCGACCTTCGACAATCGCGAATCGTGAACCGTAGGACGTAAACGCAACTCACGGTTCACGGTACGCGGTTCGTGTTCCCGATTCACGTTTCGCGTTCCAAGATTTCTGTTATATGCTTTGTTTATGAGAAAACGTGGTAAGTTTCGTTCCGGCGGTACAAATAAGAAGGGCACACGCGTCGGGAGAGGCGTTTATATATATGGCAGAAATCCGATTCGCGAGGCCTTGCGCAGGAGTCCGCAAGCGGTACGAAGGGTTCTCTTGTCCGGAGAGGCGTGTAACGATAAGGAGCTGAAACTCGATCTCGCAAGAAGCGGCATTCCATCAGAGATCGTAAAAGCCAGAGACATAGAAAAAATAACAGGGGAGGAGGCGGTGCATCAAGGGGCGGCGGCCATCCTGGACTTGTCATCGGTTGTCATTAGCATAGAGGAGTTTCTGAGGGCAATAAAGCCGACTTCGGATACGTTTTTAGTCCTCTTAGACGAGCTGACGGATCCGCAAAACGTCGGAGCGATAATCCGTTCCGCCGCCGCTTTTAATGCCTCGGGAGTCCTTGTTCCTTCACGCAACCAGGCCCCGATAACTGGAGCAGTGGTTAAAGCCTCCGCGGGAATGGTCTTTTCCGTTCCCATAGTTTCGATAGGGAACGTTAACCAGACCGTGGATACGCTAAAAAGATTCGGATTTAAAACTTATGCTCTGGCACAGGACGGGAAGGTTGCTTTAAGAGACGAGGGTTTTGCCGAACCCGCGGTGTTTGTGGTTGGGAACGAGGGAAGCGGGGTAAGGCAGAAAACTATGGAGCATTGCGATACTACGTTAAGGATACCGATTGACGAGAGGTGCGAGTCGCTTAACGCCTCTGTCGCCGCCGCCGTTGTCCTGTACGAGTGGAGTTCTAAACGCCGGAGGAGATAGCCGTTTTGCTTCTTGCGTCGATTAGTTTCTTATACTCACGCGCTATAAGGAGTAGGAAGACGGCATCGTAGATTATGGATACGATAAGAAAAGTGCTCGCGTGATAAAGCAGGCGGTACATCTGATAAATGATAAGCAGAGCGAGTACGATCATAGTGCCTCTGTAGGCCCAGACGTCTTTTTTAATTATTCCGAAGACCAGCGTCAGGTTTATCACTCCGCTTATTAAAAGAACCGCCGCGACAAAGTGAATAGAACCGGCGGTTATCCGGTGGAAGACGTAAATTATTAATCTGGTGAAGTGATCTCGCGGGTCCTCAGTAAGTTCTCCTTGGGTTACGTATCTTATGATTCTGCCCGCTACTTTAGTGTTAGACGAGAATAGCGCCGCGCTTCCTATTATTTCCAGCACCCCTTCGACTCCCTTCAAAAATATGCCTATATCAAATAGCCGATGGAGATCGAGGTCTATTGGGGATTGTTTTTTATTATCTGCCATTACTGTGTTTCAGTATAAATGAAAAACGCCCGTTTAGATAAACGGGCGTGCGGGGCGGCGGCTTGTCGTTACTTCTCGAAACGAACCTTGAGCGCCGGAGAGGCTGCTAGCTTCTTTATGAACCCCCAGAGGATCTGGATATAAGCGAATACCGCAATACCCATGACCATGACGAGTATCGGCGGCAAGAGGAACATGGCCGGGATTACCAGAAGCCATCCAGCCGCGATGCGCAGGATATTCGCGATTGCCGAAATTAGTGCCGGAATTTTCACGCGCATGCTATTACCTCCTTTTTATTGGTTCGCGATGCGAGATGATTAAAGATGCAGTTTGTAAAACACTACAGGATTGCGGCCTGTGTGTAAAATGCAATTTTAAAGTATAATAATCTTCATACAATAATCATTCAGAGTAGGGATAATTAAGACAAAATTTTATGAGGAGGCTGATATTCTCGCTTTCCACGATTTTAATATTCGCTTTTTATGTGGCGCTAAACAGGCAGAGTAGTAATGCGGCTGGCAATAAAATAGCGGCGGCTTTACAAACCCCAACTTCAACCGCTATAACCGCCCCGTCCGATCCCGCTCCTTCCTTTCCTCAATCGTCTCCTGTACAATCGCTTCCTCCTCCTAAGAAGAGTCAGGGGATGTATGCGGATGGAACATATACCGGATCTCCGGCGGACGCGTATTATGGAACGGTCCAGGTAGCGGCCGTAATCTCCGGAGGCAAACTTTCAAACATAAAGTTCTTGCAATACCCGAGCGATACAGGGCATTCCGTTTACGTAAGCGAGGTTGCTTTGCCGATGTTAAAACAGGAGGCGATACAGGCGCAAAGCGCGAATGTGGATATCGTCTCCGGAGCGACGGAAACCAGCGGAGCGTTCCAGCAGTCGCTTCAAAGCGCGCTTTCACGGGCCAAGTCATAACTTTGAACATATGAAAGAAACGCGGATTATTATGGGCATGCCCGTTACGGTCGAAGTGGTAAGCGATAAGGTGAAACAAAAAGATATCGACGATGTCTTCTCTTATTTCCGGTATGTGGATGAGAAGTTTAGTACCTATAAGGAGGATAGTGAAATATCTAAGATAAACAGGGGAGAAGTTAGTGAGGATTCGTACAGCAAGGATATGGTCGAGATACTCCGTTTGTCCGAGGATACCAAGCGGGAAACCGACGGATACTTTGACATAACCGCTCCCGACGGCATGATCGATCCCTCGGGCATAGTAAAGGGGTGGTCGATTTATAACGCCAGTAAGATCTTACAAGAAAAAGGGTTCAGTGATTTTTATGTTGACGCGGGCGGGGATATACAAACTGGCGGAAAAAACAGCAAAGGAGAAAAATGGAGCGTGGGAATCAGAAACCCCTTGAAGCAAGAGGAGATAGTAAAAGTTGTTTACGTGAACGGAGAGGGAGTTGCCACCTCCGGGACTTATATACGCGGTCGGCATATTTATAATCCCAAAAATCGCAAAGATGCGCTGGATGAGATTGTCAGTTTGACCGTTGTGGGCCCGAATATTTACGAGGCCGACAGGTTTGCCACGGCGGCTTTCGCGATGGGGGAAAGCGGGATTGGATTTATCGAGCGGTTAAGCGGTTTCGAAGGATACGCGATAAACAGAAATGGGATAGCTTCTATGACAAGCGGATTTGAAAAATACACAAATGATTGATTTTATAGACAGATTTTTAAATAAGATAACGATGTACCGGCTTACGCTGTACGCGCTTTTATTTTTACTTGCGTCGGCGTTCGGCGTTAGTTTCTTTGGCGCTCTTTCTTTTTCTCCGGCGTCCCTTGTCCTGTCTCTGGCGATTATTTTGGGAATCGCTCTGCTAGTAAATAAAATTTTCTCCATAGTTTTCGAGGCTCCGACCAATGTGGAGTCGGTTTACATCACTTCTTTTATTCTGGCTCTTATAATTACTCCGGTCTCCCCTTCGCATTTATTCTCATCGGCGGGTCTGGGATTTTTTGCCTGGGCGGCTATCTGGGCGATGGCTTCCAAATTCATCTTTTCCTTCAATAAAAAGCATATCTTTAATCCCGCGGCTTTTGCCGTTGCTCTTACCGCGTTTACCATAGGCCAGGCCGCCAGCTGGTGGGTTGGAACCCTGTCGATGTTGCCGTTTACCGCCGCTATCGGGTTTTTGATCGTGAGAAAGATAAGAAGGCTTGATATGGTTTTAAGCTTTGGAGTAGCGGCCATATTATTCTCCGTTGCCTTTAATATAACCAAAGGAGTTTCCCCGATAACATCTCTCCTTAGAATGCTGGCGGAGACGCCTATAGTTTTCCTGGGAACGGTTATGCTTACCGAGCCTTTGACGACTCCTCCGACCCGCGGATTAAGAATTGTATACGGGGCTATTATCGGCTTGCTGTTCCCTCCGATCCTGCATCTTGGATCGGTTTACTCGACGCCGGAGCTTGGACTGCTTGTCGGAAATATTTTTTCCTTTATCACGGGCCCCAAGGGGAGACACGTCTTAAAATTGAAGGAGAAGAAGCGTCTAACCAACGATGTTTACGAGTTTTCGTTCGAGACCGACAGAAAAGTCGGATTTTTGCCCGGGCAGTATATGGAGTGGACGCTTAAACACGATAGGCCGGACAACCGCGGCAACAGGCGATTCTTTACGATCGCCTCCTCGCCGGACGAGAAAGAAGTGAAGCTCGGAGTGAAGTTTTATCCGAGTGCCAGCAGTTTTAAGCAGGCATTGTTTTCCGTTCGCGCCGGGGAAACGGTTATCGCGGCCCAACCGGCAGGCGACTTTCTCCTGCCGAAAGATAAAAACGAGAAGGCCGCGTTTATAGCTGGTGGGATAGGAATAACGCCGTTCAAGAGTATGGTATCACATCTTATCAGCCGTCGGGAAAAGAGAGACGCTGTTTTGTTTTACTCCGCTCAGACGCCCAACGACCTGGCTTACAAGGAGATGTTTGACGAGGCGGGGGAACGGATAGGGCTTAAGACTGTTTACACGGTTACCTCCTCCAGTGGTCCAAGCGGGTGGAACGGGAGGATTGGATTCCTGACTAGAGACGCGATACGAGAGGAGGCGCCGGATTATTTGGAGAGAACTTTTTACATCTCCGGCCCCCGTTCGCTTGTTAATGTTTTTAGGAAAACCCTTAAAGAGATGGGTGTCTCTGAGGCAAAAATTAAGACGGATTACTTCCCGGGGCTGGTGTAGAATCGTGGAACGCGAACCGCGTACCGTGAGCCGTTAGTTACGTTTCACGATTCGCGGTTCGCGATTCAAGAGTGTGCTATTGCAAGTAAGTTGCGTTTGTAATACTATTACAAAGTGAAACAGAATTCGCACGAGGACGCATACGCTCTATTGCGCCAATCCGGACACAGGGCGACCGAGGGGCGCGCCAGAATTTTAGAGGTGCTTGTTAAGGAACAAAAACCTATGACCGTGCCTGAGATAATAAAGAAACTGGGCCATGCGGGATTGAACGAGGCTACTTTGTACAGAGCCCTCGAGGCGCTCGCGTCCTCGCTGGTTATAAGAAGAGTTGATCTGCAGAAAGGAAACGCCCGGCATTACGAGTTCGTCTTAAAACACCACCATCACGTGGTTTGTCTGAAGTGCGGCGTTATAGAACCCTTTTCCAATGAGCTATGCGGCAGAATCGCCGAAAGGGCAATTAAAAAATCAAAGCTGTTTAAGAAAGCGAGCGATCATTCTTTGGAGGTATTCGGGGTGTGCGTCCGCTGTTTGAATAAAAACCATGTATAAAAAGACCGTGCTCATAGTCTTGGCTATAGTTATAGCGGTTGTCGCTCTGGGTTTTGTGCTTGAGCGCGGACGCGCGCCAATAAGCGTTCCGGTTTCGGGTAAACTGAGAGTGGTTGCGGCTGAAAATTTCTGGGGCAGTATAGTTTCGGGGATAGGAGGAACGCGCGTTGATGTTACAAGCGTCGTTTCCGATCCAAATGCCGATCCGCACGAGTATGAAAGCAATACCAATACGGCTTTGGCTTTCGCGAACGCTAATTATGTGATTATAAACGGAGCTGGTTATGATAGCTGGGCGAATAAGCTGATCGCGGCTAATCCCAGTCCGAATAGAAAAGTTTTAAATGTCGCGACTCTTTTAGGAAAGAAAAACGGCGACAACCCCCACTTTTGGTACAATCCCGACTACGTAAACAAGGCGGCGGCGGAGATAGAGAGCGATCTAATCTCTTTGGATCCTTCAGGAAAGCAGTACTACGAGGCGCAGTATAAGATTTTTCAAGACTCGATATCCGAGTATCAGGGGAGCATTGCTTTGATAAAGCAGAAGTTTGCCGGTACGAAGATCGCGGCTACCGAGGACATCTTCGTTTATCTGGCGAACGCGACTGGGCTGGATCTGATTTCGCCGCCGGCGTTTATGCAGGCAGTAGCCGAAGGAAATGATCCTCCGGCGCAGAGTCTCGTTGAGTTCGAGAATCAGTTGAGAAGCAAAGAACCGGCGGTTCTTGTGTATAATGAGCAAACGGCAACTCCTTTAACGGATAACATGAAAAAACTTGCCGCGGAGGAGGGGATTCCGATCGTCGGTATAACCGAGACGGTTCAACCACCGGATGCTTCCTTTGAGGAGTGGATGAATGTGGAGATTATGGAGTTGGAAAATGCTTTAAACTCAAATAAACTTGGACAATAAAAATGGAAGACGGAGCTAGTGTCATAAAAGCGGATAAGTTATCGGCCGGGTATGCTGATAAAACGGTTTGGCGGGACGCGGAATTTACCATAGGGAGCGGGGAGTTTGTGGCGGTGCTTGGCCCGAACGGTTCCGGGAAAACAACCTTGTTTAGAATCCTGCTAGGGTTATCAAAACCCGTGTCCGGAGACATTAAGATACTAGGGCAACTTCCCGCGCGCGGAAACAAACATATAGGATATGTGCCGCAAAGGCATAGTGTGGATAGCGAAACAGGGATAGAGGTAATTGAGTTCGTGAGACTGGGTCTGGTTGGTACTCGCCTGGGTACGGGAATGGCTGGGTACGGGCTTAAGGAGGCCGCCGAGGTTTTGCACAGCGTCGGGGCGGAGGCGCTGGCGCATAAGCCGCTGGGAGTTCTCTCCGGTGGGGAGCTTCAACGGGTTTTTCTGGCCGAGGCATTGATAGGGGAGCCGGAGATACTCTTGTTGGACGAGCCCTTGGCTAATCTTGATATAAGAAGAGAGACGGAGTTCGTCCGGCTCATAAATAACGTTGTGCGTTCGAGAAAGATTACGGCCCTGCTTATCGCCCATAATATAAATCCCCTATTGCCGGTGCTTGACCGTATTATTTATGTCGCGAACGGCAGGGTCGCGACCGGCGCGCCGAGGGAGGTTTTGACTTCGGAATCATTAACCAGCTTGTATGATACGCCGGTCGAGGTGCTTAAGGACTCTCGCGGCAGGGTGGCTATCATAGGAATAGACGAGTCGGAACATCATCACGGGAGGTATGGCCATCACGAGCACCATGGTCATACGCACCATCACGAGCACGAACATGAATAGTTTAGCTTTCAGTTGGAATATAATAAATGACTTGCATCTGATGCTTCAGTATTCTTTTATGCGCAATGCTTTCGAGGCCGGTACGATAGTGGCGGTAGTGGCCGGGGTGGTCGGATACTTTATAGTTATCCGGAAGTCGGCTTTTGCCGCGCACGCGCTTTCTCATATCGGGTTTGCCGGAGCCGCGGGGGCGGTTCTGGCCGGCCTTACTCCTATTGTCGGACTGCTCGCGTTTACTATGGGAGGGGGGATCGCTATGTCCACGCTTGGGCGCAGGGCGGTAAACAGGGATGTTCAGATAGGAATAGTTCTGGCTTTTATGCTCGGACTGGGAGTCTTGTTTATAAGTTTATACACTGGTTACGCGACAGAGGCGTACTCCATACTTTTCGGGGAGATTCTTGGCATTAGTTCCCGAGATGTGCTTGTAACTTTGATCGCGGCGTTTGTTCTGCTTGGAGCGATAGCCGTCATATACCGTCCGCTTTTATTCAGTTCCTTAAGCGAGGATATAGCGGAGGCCAGAGGCATATCGATCTTCTGGTTTGGAATAATATTTATGCTTCTTGTGGCTATAGCGACCTCTGTCGCCGTGCAGGTTGTCGGCGTTCTTTTAATCTTCGCTTTGATGGTTACTCCGGCCGCAATAGCGCAAAGAATAAGCCGCCGTCCGGCGCATGGCATTTTAATCTCTGTTTTAGTGGCGCTATTCGCTACCTGGATAGGTCTTTTTACCTCTTTTTATCTTCCTTATCCTGTGAGTTTCTTTATTACTACGATTACGTTTGCGGGATACTCCGCTGTAAGATTAATTGAGAGCATTAGTTTAAAAAATAAGGCCCGCCTTATGTCCGAAGACATATAGCGGGCGTGGGTCAGGCGGTGACAGTGTGGCTGTCCGCGACGATGGTCGCGAACCCCATCTTAAGGAAGATGGGTCTCCTGTGGTTGCGATTTAACAAGTTGTCGATCGCCAGCTTAATGTTATCAGTAAGCTGGATCGACACGTTTGGGTCTCCATCGTGTCCGGTACCGGGGCCTGGAATGTTTGTGAACATTCCGGATCGGATGAATCTCCCTTCCGAGGCGCAGTCTGCCTCCCACCTACGGAGCATCCACTTGCTCAGAGTTGGGGAGTAGTTAGAGAGCCCGAAAGCGGCTCTCAACTCCTCGTGAGGCAAAACGGTTGCCCCATTTATACAAGCCTCGGGGTAGCTTACCGTCCACTCCACGAGCCAGTTGCTTTGCCTCGGGGAGACCTTGATCCGCGCCGTATCCGATGCCAGGACCAGAAACCTGTGTCCCTGTCGCAGAACTTCCATACTGGCTCCACGCGGATGGAACCAGTCTGGAAAACCGGGCTGGATTCCCTCCGATGTCATCGCCTTTTCTCCTCCTGTTAAAGGGCTAGTTTCAATCTGATTTAATAGTACTATAAATTATTGACGTAAACAAGTTTGAGTTTTAAAGTTTACACCTGTTGATAACTCCGCTTTATTTTAAATTAAAGTTCATTCATAATTAATCTATCAATGGCTAAAAAAGTTCTGCTGTTTTTAGTAATCGCGATTATTATAGTTGCTGGTGTTTGGTTTTGGAATAATCGGAACAGGTTTTTATCCCGCCCTTCAGCGCCTAGTGCGGCAACCTCCTCCGCGACAAGTTTGGGATCGCAGATATATGCTAAAACAACCAATCCCCTGAACAACGTTTCCACGGCAACCACCCCCACCGTTCCTAATCCGGTTCAGGGCCTTTATAAAAATCCTTTTCAATAAAAACATGATGAGAATAAAATACTTTACGGCGGCGGTTATCGCGACTGGTATTTTTATTTCGCTCGGGTTAACAGTAAGCGCCCAGGTTGGGGATATTACCCAGTCCGGAGGAGGCGCGCTGGCTAACGTAACATTTCCTATTTCAGAACTTGGGAACTGTTCTTCCCAATCCGCCTGCCAGACGTACTGCAGTGACACGAGTCATATGCGGGCTTGCATTCAGTTCGCGGAAAAACAGGGGATAGTGAGTAGCGCTGAGGCTTCCAAAGAAAAAGCCTTTGCCGATGTTTTATCCAAAGGAGGCGGTCCTGGAGGATGTACGTCTCCGGATTCATGCAATACGTACTGTTCAGACATAAACCACCTTCAGGCTTGTATGTCTTTCGCGCAATCGCATGGGTTGTCTAATAATCAAATATCCCAGGGGCAGAAGATTCTTACTTACCTGCAGTCCGGCGGAAAAATGCCTGGCGGATGCACCTCACAGGATACATGCCAAACTTATTGCAACGACCTTAGCCATGCCGAGGAGTGTTTCGCATTCTCGCAAAAACTCGGCATAACGCCGCCGAATAACGGCGGACCTCAGCCAACTCTCGCGCAGATGCAAAAAATAGCGGCCCTGGCCCAGAGCGGCCAGACTCCGGGAGGATGTGATACGATGGAAGCCTGTCAGAGTTATTGCAACGATCCGAGTCACGGCCAAGTTTGTCAAAAGTTTGGGCAGGAGGTCGGGTTTACCGGAGGGCCGAATGGAGCCGGTCCGCAAACCGGCCCCGGCGGATGCGACTCGGCTGAATCTTGTCAGACTTACTGTAACGACTCAAGCCACCAGACCGAGTGTCTGCAGTTCGCGCAGGAGCATGGAATTATGACCCAGGGACAGGTTCATAATTTTCAGAATGGAATACAGCAATTCCAGAACGGCTTAAAGAACTCCCCGCCGCAAGTTTTAACTTGTCTTCAAGATCAGGTTGGTGCTCAAGTTTTAAGCCAGATGCAGAACGGGCAGTTTACTCCCACGCCGGATGTTATGAGTAAGATGCAGACCTGCTTTCAGAGTTTCCAGCCGTCGACCTCCACTCCCAATGGCTTTAACCAGAACGGGAGTGGTCCACAAGGGCAGGGTCAAGGCCAAGGACATGAGATGACGGTAGGCGAAATTATCAGCCATATGCCGCCAAAAGTTTACGCGTGCGTGCAAGGTAAGCTTAACGGAAATCTTCCCGTATCTTCCGCTTATGCCGACCAATCTTTCGGCGCGGCCGTACAGTCTTGTTATGCCGCTAATCCGCCAACTCCCGGTCCGAATCTTGAAAATCAAGGAAACCAACAGAACCTTCCTCCGATGAGTGGCAACGAACCAATGTCGCCCCAGCCTCAGCAGGGCAATTACAACAATTATAACGTTTCCGGCACTCCGCCGATTCAGCCGTTCCAGCCGGGAAGTTCGTCGACTCTTAATTCCAATTACCAGCAACCCCAAAACCAGCCAGCTCCGCTTCAGCCGTATGTTCAACCTAATGCCTCCTCGACCCTTTTCCCTCCGCCGGGGAGTATGGAGTCTATGCCTGGCACGCAGACGCAGTCAAGTTCCATTCAGTCTTTGGGCGGCGAGATCTTAAATGCTATCAGTAATCTCTTAAGATAATATTTTCTTTGAAATAGAAAAGCGGCCTCGAGGGAGCAACTGTAATTCTGCTCTCGCTCAAGGCCGCTTGGGGCTGGTGCCTATAAAATCCAGTAGGGACCACCCCTTTCTATTTGGCGACGGAAGCCTCCCAACTCTTTACCCGCGATATTGCCATAGGCTGGCGGGAGAGTTGGGAGGCGGCAACGGGGTCGCCTCCCGATTTGCCTTGAATCAAGGTACTGGCGAACAGTATACACCATATCTAAAATTTGTCAATAGTTGGAATTTGGAGCGAGTTTTTACGGTGAATCCGCCAAGAACACTGGCTTTTTCTTTATATAAATGGTATTATATGTCACATATACTAATGACTAATAAAGACAGGGGTTTTGGAGAGCTCGGGATTGCTCCAGGCCTTATCAGTATCCTGGCGAAGCTTCGTTTGTCCTCTCCGACTCCCATTCAGGAACAAGCGATACCTCCGGCTATTGAAGGCAAAGACGTTATAGGAATAGCTCAGACTGGAACGGGTAAGACGCTGGCGTTCGGCGTGCCGCTAATTCAGCGCGTTCTACAAACCGGAAAACCAGGATTGGTGGTAGTTCCGACCAGGGAGTTGGCGGATCAGGTTGAGGGTGTTTTGTATAAGCTTGGGAATCCGCTTGGAGTAAAAACGGCCATGCTTGTCGGCGGGGAACAGATCTACAGGCAGATATCGCGTCTTTCCAAAAACCCCCTCCTTATCGTTGGAACCCCGGGAAGAATTATTGACCACATGGAGAGGAAGACTATTAATCTCCGGAGCGTTTCCGTCCTTGTTCTTGATGAGGCAGACAGGATGCTCGATATGGGATTCGCGCCTCAGCTTAACAAGATACTCGCGGTTCTCCCCAAAGAAAGGCAGACCATGCTTTTCTCGGCTACTATGCCGGATGAGATAGTCTCTATAGCTAAAAAATACCTTCGCTTGCCGACCAGAATCGAGATAGCGAGATCGGGAACCGCGGCCAAGGATGTTTCGCAGGAGGTGTTTTTCGTTCCGCAGGAGGACAAGATGCGGCTTCTTGAAAAAATACTGCAGGATTATAGGGGATCCGTTCTGGTTTTCGCCCGCACCAAGTACGGCGCCAAAAAAATCTCCTCGGTAATCAGAGCGTTGGGCCACTCCTCAGTTGATATTCATTCTAATAAGACGCTTAGCCAGAGAAAAGAGGCCTTAAGCGGATTCAAGACCGGAAAATATAGGATTTTGGTTGCTACGGATATTGCCGCGAGGGGAATAGACGTTACTCATATAGAGGTGGTTGTGAATTACGATCTGCCGGACAACGCGGAGGATTATGTTCATCGCATCGGCCGCACCGGACGCGCCGGAGAGACCGGCCACGCCATCTCTTTCGCGCGGCCTAATCAGAGAAGGGACGTGCTTATGATAGAGCGGCTTATGCGCTTAACGCTTCCGGTATCCAAGCTTCCCGATTTACCTCCTCCCGCGAACCTGCCGAAGTTTTCAATCAAGGAAGACCGGGAAAGGTATCCAAGGCGGACAAACTCGTATAGCAGAAAACCGGAATCAAGAAGCCCGAGAAGAAGCGGAAGTAGATTCGGAAGCGGAAGAGTTTTTAAGCATAGTAGCAAGCCGCGTTGATTCTCTTCCGAATCGGAATCTGTATGGGAT
>JACWAO010000003.1 GCA_014874305.1 Candidatus Colwelliibacteriota bacterium
CCCTGAACGGCTGAGGCGTATACAACCGGAAACTCCAGCTGTTCCTCGCTCGCGCCAAGCTCGAAAAATAAATCATAGGTCGCGTCCAATGCCCATTCCGGTCGGGCATCAGGTTTGTCTATCTTACTTACCACAACCACGACGCGGTGCCCCGCTTCGATGGCTTTCTTAAGAACGAACTTGGTTTGCGGCATCGGGCCTTCTTTGGCGTCAACTAAAAGGAGCACTCCATCCACCATTCTCATAATGCGCTCCACTTCGCCGCCAAAATCCGCGTGTCCGGGGGTATCGACAATGTTGATTTTCACACCGTTATAAACTACCGCGGCGTTCTTGGAAAATATAGTTATGCCTCTCTCGCGTTCCAGTTCATTGCTGTCCATAATAAGCTCCTGTGGCATATCCATCTTCACCTTAAAGCCGGATGACTGCTTTAATAAGGCATCTACCAATGTGGTTTTGCCGTGATCAACGTGCGCTATTATGGCTATGTTTCTTATTTCCATTTCTTTCAATACCAATAAAAAAATCCCTGGGCCGGCGGGATTTACCCTTAGCGCTTAACTTCTATACAAGATAAAAATATACTAAGCGGGTAATATTAGCAAATATTATTAATAACTAAACGGCAGGCGGTAAACGGGATTCTGTCGAGGACAGCAATCTGTCTAGCCCATCGATCGCTCTCAGGGTCATGCGGCACTTCCATGGATTTTAAGGCCCATGGACGCGGCCTTGCACCTCGTAAGGATTTAGCCGTTTCACTCCTTGCATTACTGCGAGGATTAACCCGTCCGCCTTCGCTCTTACGAGCTTCGGCGGATTAGGATCACCTAACCTTTCGGCTCGGTCGTCACTGCTCGCACCTCTATCCTTGCGGACGCCAGCCGTTAGCTGGTACGTTCCCGCTTAACGCGGACGGTGTCCCGATTTTCCTCCCCTAAACCATTACTGGTTCGGAGCTACTGTCTCGCCTGCCGTGCTTAGAATATATAACATATTTTTACGAATCTGACAAATCGGGCTGGCGGTCTAGATTATCACCTCATCCAAAGCCTGATTTACCAGCCTATCAGCTTCTCTATTTTGCTCTCTAGGCACGTGCGTAAATTCAACTTTTTTGAACTCCTGCTTAAGATTCCAGATTTCTATAAAAAGCGGAAAAAGAGATTCCTCTTTAAGCTTGTATCTTCCCGTAAGCTGGCTATAAGCCAATTCACTATCCATTCTCATCTCTAGTTCCGCTTGTTCACATTTCTCCTTGCCTAATAGCTGTTTAGCCTTCTTGAGAGCGAAAACAATAGCTTTATACTCGGCTGTGTTATTAGTGGCCGTTCCTATGCGTTCTCCGTATTTTTTATCCCCTACGATAACACCGATTGCCGCCTTCCCCGGATTGCCGCGCGACCCCCCGTCCGTGTATATAACAAGCTTCCCCATAGTGTTTTTATTTCTTTTTTAACTGCTTAAGCACTGGTTCCAGGCCGGCCATTTTCTCTCCAGCCAGAAAATCAAGCATCGCTCCCCCGCCGGTGGAGAGAAAAATGTTTGGTTTAGGGTGCTGAACCTGGTTTTTAAGTCCCAGGGCGGAAACCGTTTCTCCCCCTCCTATAACTGCGCTGGCTTTGCGGTTGCTAAAAATAGCTTTTACTATAGCGTTTGTCCCGCAGGCAAACCTCTTTTTTTCAAACATTCCCATAGGCCCGTTCCAAACTATAAGCTTGGCCGATCTTAAGTAAAAGGAGTAAAGCTTCGCCGTTTGCGGGCCTATATCCAGTATCTTATCTTCTTCCCACGTGAAGTCGGTTGGTACGGCAAGCTTTTTGTTCTTTAAAAGCTGTTTCGCGGTATCTAGCATCTCCGGTTCATAAAGCGAATCTTTAATGTCCATGCCCCTAGCCTTAAGAAAGGTGTTTGCGGCCGCTCCGCCAACCAGGACTAAATCAACTTTTCGGATAAGATTTCTTATTACTCCCACCTTGTCTTTGGCTTTCGCTCCTCCTATAAGAAGTACAAATGGGGATTTTGATTTTTTAAACGCCAGAGAGAGGTTTTTTATCTCCTCTTTTAAAAGATTTCCTGGCTTGGACGGGAGAAACTTGGTTATCGCGGAAAGAGACGTGTCGGCCCTGTGGCTCGTGGCAAAATCATCGCTTATAAATTCAGTTCCTAGTTTAGCCAGTTCCCGTCCGAGAGCCGAACTGTTCTTGGTCTCCCCGTCTAGGAATCTTACGTTCTCAAGAAGGAAGACGCTCCCTTTGGCCGCCTTTTTAATATTTTCCGCCGCTTTTTTAAGATCGGCGTTGTCTAGAAACACAACCTTTCTTCCGATAGCTTTAGAGAGCGGAGGGGTAAACGGTTTAAGAGAAAGAGATTTCTCAAACCCGTCTGGGCGGCCGCGGTGGCTTAAAATAACAACTTTATTATTGGTTTTGCTTATCTTGCGCAGTTCGGCGGCGGCGGCATTAAAGCGCAGGGATTTCGCAATCGGCTTTTCTTTAATATCTAGGTTTACCCTTATCAGAACAGTGGAATCCATGGGGTGATTATAACATAAATCGCGAAACATGAATCGTGGAATATGAACTGTAAGACGTAAAACGCGGTTCGCGTTTCGCGATCCATGTTTCAAGAAAACAAACCCCGCCTTTCGGCGGGGAATTACGGAAGCGGCACTCCTAGATCGATATCATCGTTCAGGACTGCCAACACTCACTCAGCCGCAATAATACCGCAAAATTATTTTTCTGTCAATTTTTTGTACGCGTCCATAACATATGGCACTCTCCCTGGGTTAGTCGATTGGTAATATAGCGTAGCGGACTCACTTGTCCAAGAGAAGCGTGGGGTCTCTCGCTGTTGTACCAGAGGAGCCATTCGGCAAGCTTCAGGTTGAAGGC
>JACWAO010000004.1 GCA_014874305.1 Candidatus Colwelliibacteriota bacterium
ATGGAGCGCGGATCCGCAGAGCTATTTCAAGTGGCGCACATACCTGTTTGACCACCAGGGTCAGGAAAACAGCGGTTGGGCAACCGAGCAAAAACTCCTTGGTATAGTTACCGACGTTGGCCTGAACGTCAATCAAATTAGCAGTCTGATCTCCAAAGACCAATCAACCTACCAATCAGAGATAGATGCTGATAAGCAGGAGGGTGCGTCCATGGGCATTCAGAGCACTCCTAGTTTTGTTATCGGCGATCAACTCATAGTCGGAGCTCAGCCTCTCTCCGTCTTCACTCAAGCCATAGACAGCCAGCTGAAGAATTCCGGAAAATAAGACCGGTACAAAAACTTTAACTAAGTAATGTGGCGCAGTATTAAAAAGACCGTCAAGACAGTCGCCTTGGTACTGCGCCATCCGGCTTATTTAATAGCGGCGGTATTAATCGCCGCTTTCGTGTTTTGGATTTATGTCTGGATTCCCAATTTTTCTTTCTTCACAAAGCTGATTTTTTCTTCCGACTACACCTTCGCCGGAAAACTTCAGATGGTTATCGCGTCTTTCGGATATTTCGGAACCGGATTTTCCACGACCGCTAAGATTCTTACCATCTTAAACGCGGCCTTGATAGGAGTAAGCTTGTCTCTCGCCGCGTATTATGTTTCAAACCGCGTCGCCGCGGCCTCCGCGGCGGGATTGAACGGCTTGGGCATAATAATCAGCTTACTCGGCGTGGGGTGCAGTTCGTGCGGATCTGTTCTTTTATCATCCTTGCTGGGTATCGGAGGCGCGTCTGGCTTGGTAAACAAACTCCCGTTTAAGGGATATACATTCGATGTTTTCGGAACCTTATTGATACTAGCTTCTATTTATTTCACGGCCGTCATAATTTCAAAACCCGCGGTCTGCGCGCCGATAAAAAGTGTTTAAAAAAAGGCTTAAGCCGCTATCCGAGAAAATAGGTCCCGGGATAATAACGGGGATAGCCGACGATGATCCGTCTGGAGTTTTGACTTACATCCAGTCCGGCTTGGTTTTAGGCCCCTCCTCTTTCTGGCTGGCGCCTTTTATGCTCCCTATGATGTACGCCATACAGGAGATATCGGGAAGGCTCGGATTAAAAAGCGGGAAGGGATTGATGAGCCTTATTAAAGAGAACTACCATCCGGCGGTTTTCGGCAGTATAGCTGTCGCATCGTCGATTGTAATCATCATCAATATCGGGGCGGATTTGCTCGCGATGTCGATAATACTCGAGAGCCTGTTCCGGGTCTCCAGACTTATCTGGCTGCCGGTAGTAGCGACTTTAATAACATCGGGGATGATCTTTCTGTCATATAAAAGATTCGCGGAGATAATGAAGTGGCTGGCCCTTTCCCTGGTATTTTACATCCTTGCCGTTTTTTACATGCACGTGCAGTGGCTGCCCACCTTAAAAGCCACGATACTACCATCTATGTCTTTCAATCCGGGGACTTTAATGCTTATCGCCGCGGTGCTCGGAACATCAATCTCTCCGTACCTGTTTTTCTGGCAATCCGGAGAGGAGGTTGAAGAGAAAGAAGAAAAAACAGAAGAGCGGCAGAAAAAATACATCATAACCTCAAGAAGAATACGGGATTTAAGGGAAGATACTTTTATAGGAATGCTTTTCTCGGAGATTGGAGCGTGGTTCATGCTTATCGGAGGCTCCCAGCTTTTTAGACTTTACCACATAAAACAGATAAGCGACTTTAATCAGATCGCGCTGGTTTTAAAGCCCGCCTTGGGTGAGGCGGCTTATCTTATTTTCAGTCTGGGCATATTAGGGGTCGGGGCCATAGCCATACCTACGCTTGCCGGAAGCGTCGGCTACATGGTCGCCGAAGTATTCAAATGGAAGGAGGGAATGAACAAACGATTTAAGGAGGCGAGCAGGTTCTATCTCGTGATAATCATCGCAATGCTTGCCGGGCTAGCCTTAAACGTCCTTCGCTTGAATCCCATAAGTCTCCTCATCTACACGGCCGTGCTTTACACGATAATAACGCCTCCCATTATTTACATTCTTATCAAGCTGGCAAGAAACAAGAAAATTGTTGGAAACAAAACCACGACTCCCCTGGTGCACTATATAGGAATAGCGACTCTTATAATCATGGCGGCTTCCGCCATCGGCTACCTTTTCACCCTATAAGCCTAGGACTTGTAACATGAATCGTGAATCATGAAACGCGGAACTCGGAACGCGTTTCGCGATTCATGTTCCAGGATTTAAGTTGTGTTATCATTATTCATAAGGTTAGGCAAGTTAGGCGCGCCTTTTAAAAAATAAAGCTATGGAACAAAACAACTCTACTGCGATGACCGCGAGCGAGTCCGGTTTATCCAACGCGGAAGCGGAAGATTTAACAAAAAAATACGGACTTAACGAAATAAAAGAGAAAAAGGCAGGGCTGTTCATAAAAATATGGAAATGGGTAAAGACGCCTATAGCTCTAATGCTCTTTGCCGCGGCTATTCTTTCTTTAATCGATAAGAAGTTTTTTGATTTCTATTTCATCTTGTTTCTTATAGTCGTTAATTTCTCCGTACAGTTTTATGAAGAAAATAAGGCTGATAACGCCATAGAAAAGCTGGAAGAAAGGCTGGCTATTAGCGTGCGCGTCAAAAGAGATGGAGAGTGGAAGCTTTTGGAATCCAGATACCTCGTTCCAGGAGACCTTGTCCGTCTTAACGTCGGCGATCTGGTTCCCGCGGATTGTAGGCTTATAAATCCCAAAAACCTGACCATTAACGAAGCAGTGCTTACCGGCGAATCTCTTACCAAAGAAAAAAATGCCGGGGATACGGCATACTCCGGTTCGTTTGTGGCTACCGGAGGCGGGGAAGGAATCGTAACGGCCACCGGAAGAAACACTTATTTCGGGAAAACCATAACGCTTGTCGACCGCACGACAAGGCGAAGTATATTAGAGAAGGACATACTGTCGATCTCGAAATTCCTCTCTATCCTGAGTCTGATAGCCGTTTTTATAGTAATAGGCTATTTTCTCCTATTTAAGAACGCTCCGATTACCGATCTCGTAAGACTGGGGCTGAGTCTCGTTATAGCCGGCATACCTGTCAGTCTGCCGACGGTTATGACATTAATAATAACGCTTGGCGTCCTGGAGCTGGCAAAAAAGAACGCGATAGTCCGCAGGCTTTCAGCCCTTGAGGACCTGGCTAACGTCAATCTTCTTTTAAGCGACAAAACCGGAACGTTAAGCAAAAATGAGATAAATATTGTAAAAATAATTCCCTACTCCGGCTACACCGTAAGCGACGCTCTTCTTTACGCTTATGCCGCTTCCGATCCTTTGGATAAAAGCGTGATAAGCCAGGCGATAGTAAGAAAGGGAAACGAGGAAAAGATAGAAAAAAACTTTAAGGTTATCGATTTAACCCCGGCTGATTCCGACAGGAAAAGAGCTACGGCAATTATCGAAGTAAACGGAGAAAAG
>JACWAO010000013.1 GCA_014874305.1 Candidatus Colwelliibacteriota bacterium
AGAGACCGGCCACGCCATCTCTTTCGCGCGGCCTAATCAGAGAAGGGACGTGCTTATGATAGAGCGGCTTATGCGCTTAACGCTTCCGGTATCCAAGCTCCCCGATTTACCCCCTCCCGCGAACCTGCCAAAGTTTTCAATTAAGGAAGACCGCGAAAGGTATCCAAGGCGGACAAGCTCATACGGCAGAAGACCGGAATCGAGAAGCCCGAGAAGGGATGAAAGAAAATTCGGAAGCAGAAGAGTTTTTAAACACAGTAGTAAGCCTCGTTAGATTTTCTTCCGAATCGGAATCTGTACGGGATTAATCTCGTTTGATTTTTCTGGTACTATAAAATAAATGTTTCAAGAAAGCGGCATTCTAAAACGAGATGCCTCCACACTCCGCTTGAACGAACTTGTTAGCAAGCTTGGTTCTTCAGAGAATGGTTTAACTAATCACGAAGCGACCGAACGTCTCGCTCGTTACGGCAAGAATATTTTAGAGAAAAAAGGCGTGAGCGCCCTTACCGTCCTTTTGCGTCAGTTTAAAAGCTCTTTGATTTATCTTCTTATCGCGGCGAGCGCGATAGCTTATAGCGTCAAAGATCACCTGGACGGAACGGTCATACTTGTCATTCTGCTTCTTAATACTTCTTTGGGGTTTTTCGAGGAGTACCGCTCCGAAAAGTTCGTAGAAAAGCTGTCTAAGTTCATAACTCGACAAGTTCGAGTTAAAAGAGACGGACAGACGGTTTTAATTGACGAATCCGGCCTGGTTGTGGGTGATGTGATTATCGTGCGCGAGGGAGATATCGCGCCGGCGGACATCAGACTTATCTCATCCGAGAACCTTGAGGTCAACGAGTCACAGCTTACGGGAGAATCGGTTCCGGTCGTGAAAAAGCCCGAAAGTGACGGAGTCGATCCAACCTCTCTGGTCTTTGCCGGAAGCGTGATAGAGAAAGGGGAGGGGATCGGAGTAGTTTACGCGATCGGAAATAATACCGAACTCGGAAAGGTTGCCGCTTTATCCTCAGGGACTCGCAAAGAAACGCAGTACGAGAAGGCCCTGGGTTCGTTCAGCTCGCTTTTTATAAAAATAGTATTGATAGGGTTGACGGTCGTGCTTGCTCTTAAGATTTTTCTGTCTCCTGGATTTTCTAACATAACCAGCCTTTTGCTTTTCGTTATAGCCCTCGCGGTTGCTACGGTTCCGGAAGTTCTTCCCGTCATAGCGACGCTTACTCTCTCGAGGGGCGCCTTAAAGCTTGCTAAAAACCACGTGGTCGTAAGGCGCCTTTCGTCTCTTGAGGATCTCGGAAACGTCAATCTTTTATGCACCGACAAGACCGGTACGATAACCGAGAACAGAATGTCGATTAAAAAGATAACTTCTCCCGACGCTGTTTTATTCCAGACGCTGGCTTACGCGGCCATAACTCCCGTTAAAGGAAGGAAAAGAAGGCCGCAGAACTCTTATGATGACGCTTTTACGAGGTACGTTCCGGAGAACATCAAAAAAGACGCGGAGAATATAAAGATTGTTAAGGAACTCCCATTCGATCCTAAAGACAGGAGAAGCAGGGTACTGCTCGCGGACGAGAAGAATAAAAGGGGATATATGCTCTCGATCGGCGCTCCGGAACCGCTTATAGAAATAAGCAGGGATAGCAATAAGGGCAAGTATCTTACGGACATATCCGCCGAGGGCGGCGAGGGCCTGCATCATCTGGCGATAGCGTATAAGGAAGTAGAAACCTCTCCGGATTTTGACTTGCTGAAGAACGAGCACGGTATGAAGTTTCTGGGGTACGTAAGCTTGGAAGATCCTCTGCGCCCGACCGCGAAAAGCACGGTGCGTTTGGCCGAGGAGCTAGGCATAAGGATAAAACTTATCACAGGAGACGCGAGAGAAGTTGCTGGTTATGTGGGCAGGCAGATAAGCTTAATTGGAGAAAATGACAGGGTTTACGTGGGGGACGAACTCGAGAAAATGAACGAGGGAGAATTTAAAAAGACCGTGGAACGATACAACGTGTTTGCCAGAGTTTCTCCGGAACAAAAGTACAACATTATAAAGGCATTGAAAGAAAACAACGTGGTCGGGTATCAAGGGGATGGGATAAACGACGCGCCCGCGATGAAGCTGGCGGACGTAGGTATAGCGGTAAACTCCGCGACG
This sequence comes from Candidatus Colwelliibacteriota bacterium, assembly GCA_014874305.1. GTDB lineage: Bacteria > Patescibacteriota > Minisyncoccia > UBA6257 > Colwellbacteraceae > JACWAO01. Next base: position 2,165 of record JACWAO010000013.1, read on the forward strand.
GATATCGCCAAGGAAAACGCGGATATAGTTCTGCTTAATAAAAGTCTGGAGGTGGTCATTAACGGCATAGAGTACGGCAGGTCGATATTCGTTAACATTAATAAGTACGTCCGGTACACAATGATTAACAACTTCGGCATGCTGGTTTCTCTGGCGGTCTTATACCTGTTTTCCGCCAACCTGCCGATACTGCCGGTGCAGGCGCTTTTAAACAATCTTCTGGGAGACGCGCCTCTCACAACGGTGTCTACTGATACGGTTGATAAGAAGTCTGTTATCCAGCCGGAAAAGCAGAACATCAAGGAGCTTATGTACATCTCGTTATTCTTGGGTTTGCCGACTGCTCTGTTCGAGATTTTTTACTTCCTGCTTGTGAAGTCACAGCCGGAAAGAATGGCGCGAACCAGCCTGTTTGTTTTCTTTACTCTTCAGGCTTTGGTGATCTTTTACGCCGTCCGCAACAAGGGACACTTCTGGAAGACGAAAGCGCCATCCGCGATATTAAACATATTTTTTGCCGCGGACTTCGTGTTTTCCATTTCCATAATATATATCCATCAATTTCAGGAGTGGTTTTCGTTTACGCCGCTTCCTTTGAAATCCATACTTCTTATTTTTCTTTTAGTCGTGCCTTACTTCGTGGCCGTGGATTTCGCGAAAGTCTGGTATTACAAGCTTTTGGGATCGGGTAAGCCGAACGTTGTTCCAGAATCTTAATTACGGGGCTTACCCCGTAAAAGCTTCCAGCAGAGCTGGAATCTCTATAGGGTTTGCACAGGCGGCATAAGCGGTGTTTAATAATGTTATGCCTACAACCATAATAATCATCGTCTTGTTCTTTAT
>JACWAO010000014.1 GCA_014874305.1 Candidatus Colwelliibacteriota bacterium
CAGGATCGGAGCCAATTTTCTCAATGTTTTGTAGGGTATAAAAATCGCGCCTAACATTCCCGCTAATCCCAAACTCAAACCAAACAGGGCCTGGTGTTCGAGATAGTAATATGGATTATTAAAGCGCAGCTTCCCGAGATCGGATGAAGCGGAAGCCAGTTCTATCAACCCGAAAACCACCAACAGTATGGTGATTACTAGAATTATGTAGTCAACCTGTTTTCTTCCAACCATAAAAAGCTGTGAGACTTCTCTTAATTGTAAAGGTATTTCCGTATAGGTTCTAGTAAGTACACAACTCTATCCCCTATGCCTCAACGGAATCCCTTTTGTTATGCCACCCGTGATACTCGCAATCGTCTTGAAATTATCCTTATCAATCAAAGTCAGGTCGGCGGCATATCCTTCTTTTATAACTCCCCTATTTTTCAAATTTAAGAATCTGGCCGGCGCCGATGTCACTTGTTTAACCGCCCCGGGAAGATTCTTGGAATCGGATTCGCAAGCTGTCTTCAAAAATCTTGTAAAGCCGTCCTGTTCTATCTCTTTTAGATAAGCTGTTTCCATAAAAGATGAATTGCTATAGCTGGATATAAAAACATTCTCATCTTTTATATGTTTCATCAAAATAGTTTCATTTGCCGACGGATAAAGAAGTGAAACCCTTAGTTTACACAAAGAAAACACCTTAAGAAGTGTCTTTACGGGAGGGAGATCATAAATTTCCGAAAGTTCTTTAAGCGTTTTTCCGGATAGAATCTCGTGCCTGCCGGCATAAACAACCAGGCATTTTTCCGGGGCGATCCAGGCCAGCTCCGGCTCCAGTTTCTTTAAGACATCCTCGTCCAGCAAGGCCTTCGCCAAATTATCTCTATCCCTGTCTTTCGTAATCCATTCCGGTAAAACATCCAAAGCCTGGTAGATAACTCCAGGATAAGGCTTAAGAACAAATTTTACGTTGCTCGGCGCGGATGATAAAACCTCCTCAAAAACACCTTCGTGCCCCGCAATCGGCCAGAAATCAGCAACTAGAATCTTAACCCTGTTTTTTCTGGAAAAGGCTTCTATAGCCTTCTCAATCTCTTCTTTTCCCGACCTGACGTCGATAGATAACGAAACCGAGCAGTGGTATTTCGTCACGAGATCAAGCATTCCTTTAATCTCGCTTTTAGCCATAGTTTTATAACTCCCCGATCTTAAAGAAACCCCAAAGGCTCCGTCTTTTAGCCCGTTCTCGATTATTCTATGTACGATTTTTATCTCGTTTTTGGTCAACCCCCTCTCCTCTCCTCCGGTTATAGCTTGGAGCACGGTGTCATACCCTATAAAAGTTCCGAAGTTTATTCCCAGATCAAGTCTGCTTAAAGATTTAAAAAAATCGGCGGCGGTATGCCAATCAATGTTTACGTTTATGCCATCCGCCCATTTGGATAAGGCATCCAATCGGCCATAAATTAACGGCGCGAGAGACGCTCCGCCGTTTCCTCCGATCACCGTCCCTATCCCCTGCTCCTTTAATCTTGATTGCCCGGGATTCAAAAGCAAGTCCAAATACCTGTCTGTTGTCGCCGCCGGGTCCACAAATCCCGGAATAAGATAATTTCCCAAACCGTCGATAAAATCTTTAACCTGCTTGCTTCGCAAATTTCCGATAGCGGATATTCTGTCCTTCTGCACAAGAACATCGCCCTTATAAGGCTTCCTTCCCCTACCGTCCACTATTTGCACGTTTTTAATAAGCAAACTCATGGAAAAAATCTTGTTAGTGTTTTAGTTTTTACCGCAGATAAATCGTACTCAAGAAGTAAAGCACCAATCCCAACCCCGTGCAAACTAGCGAGATAATCCAAAAGCGCATCGTAACCTGGGATTCCGGCCAGCCGAGAGCTTCGAAATGATGATGAATGGGAGCCGATAGAAAAACTTTGCGCTTAAATACTTTTTTACTGAATACCTGTATCAAAACCGACAGGGATTCTATGACAAGAATAACCCCGAAAAACGGCAGGAAGAAAACGCTGTTCGTAAGCATCGTGACTACGCCTAACGTTATTCCCAAAGCCATCGATCCCGTGTCTCCCATAAAGAACTTGGCCGGATAGATGTTGTTCCAAAGAAAGGCCAATAAGGCTCCCGAAATCGCGCCGGTCATGGCCGACAGGTCATACATCCCGCGGCTGAAAGCTATTACGGAAAGCGCGCCGAAGGCAAAAAGAGAAACTCCTCCCAATAGTCCGTCCAAACCGTCCGTCTCGTTGGCCGAAAAAGCGCTCGCGAAAACGACGAATATGAATATCGGTATGTACCACCATCCGATGTGGTAATACCCAAGAAAAGGGATGTATAAAGTGTTCCATTGCAGTTTAACCGCGAACCACCACGCTCCTATGATGGAAAGTAAAAGATATATCAGAATCTTGTGTCTCACCGCCAACCCTCCTCCGTGCGGACCTATACGCATAACGCCTAAGATATCGTCAACCAGCCCTATGGCGGCGGCTATAATGAGCGCCGCTAAGGGAAGATATGTTTCTGAACGATTTACGAAACTCAGATACTTCCAGAACCCGTCAAAAAAAAGATGGAGGAGCAGGAAGGCTATCGCCATTATAAGAACCGTCCCCCAAATTATTATTCCTCCCATAGTGGGAGTCCCTTCTTTATTCTTATGAAGCTTGGAGAAGATCGGGGCGCTCTCGCTCGTCCTGATCTGTTTCCTGGCGTTCAGCTTTTTTATAAGCCTCAGGACGGGAGAAGAAATGCCCATAGCCACCAGAAAGGCGGCTATGGTTGTTAAGAGAATCTTTACCGATTCAAGCATCATTTAGGTATTGCGGATATTATCTTGTCGACATCAGAGTAGCGACTGGTAGATCCGAAAACGGCGATTATGAACGGTTCTCCATTATTTATATTATCACGTTTAAGCACGGCTACGATATTATCCTTGGCATCCGGAGTGGTTCCGGTCTTTCCCCCAAGAAAATCCGGGTGCCCGGAAAGCTGGTCGATATTGATTATAAAATGTTTTACATTACTGTTTTCGGGCTGGACGTAACCGGTAGTTATCGTTGTCGTATCCAAAATACTTTTGTTACTGCTCCATAGGTAGGAAACCAGCTTGGCCATATCGGCAATCGTTCCCGCGCTCTGGTTGGAAAGGCCGACGCTATCGGCGTAATTAGTTTCGTTCATCCCCAGCGATTTCGCTTTGGCGTTCATAGCCGCTATAAATTGAGGAGTCCCGTACGTATCGGCTATAGCCTGAGCCGCGGCATTGTCCGACATAACGAGCATCAGTTTGAGCATCTGGCTTAAGGAATAAACCTCTCCGATCCTGACTCTCGGGTCATTGCCGCCGATCTCCGACATCGTACTGCTTGTTATGGCAACGGGAGTGTCGCTAGCCATAAAACTCGTCGCAATCTCCGCGGTCATAAGCTTGGTAACCGAGGCGAGCGGCCACATCTTATTGACATTATTTCCAATAATCTCGGCTCCGTTTATATTATAAACCCCATACGCTTCGGCTGTTATGTTAAGCGGGGTGTCTATAGTTGACGTTACCTCCGCTGGTACCACCGCCTGTGCCGAAGACGGCTCTTTTGGCGTTGAAAAATGATGAACTCCTAATTTATAGAACGCCGCCGCGGCCAACAAAAAAACCGCCACGACAATTAAACCAACATTCTTAGTAGATTTCATAAACTATTAATTTTCCACCGATGCACCGGAGCTCTCAGGAGCAGAAGCGGCTTTGGCCTGGGCATCCCGCTTATCCTTATCCCCTTCTCTCAATGACTTTAGTAAATCACGATATTTCTCATATTCCGGCAACTTGTCCGAGGTGTCAAGTCCGATGTGTTTCAGTAATTCAATCGATGTCTCGTAAACGAAAGTTCCGCCATGATTCGGATTATTTCTCTTATCCACAAGGCCGCGTATCGACAGACTGCGCAGTATGAAAGAAGAGTTCACGCCGCGGATATAATCTATCTCCGCGCGGCTCACCGGCCCTAGATAAGCTATAATCGCCAGCGTTTCCAGGCTGGCCGGAGAAAGTTCCGAGTCCATCTCCTCTTTAACAAGTTTCTTCACATCCTCCGAAAGCTCCGGCTTGGTTACGATCTGCAGATTCTTTCCGGCAATCAAAAGAGCCAGTCCTCCCTCCGCTTCAAGCTTCTCTTTCAACAGATTTGCCGCCTCAGTTATCTTCTCCTCATCCGTTTCCAATATTTCCGCTATCTTTTTTACGCCTAAAGCCTCCCCATAAACAAAAAGAAGCGCTTCTATTGCTCCAGTTAAATTATTTCTATCCATACAAAAATCAGGCTTTTTCCACTATTATTTCCGAGAAAACTCCATCCTGCCTGACCTTAATCGCATTATCCTTTAAAAGATGGAGTAAGGCAAGAAAGACTACGACCAGCTCTCCCTTATCGGCATTTCCGACCAAATCTCTGAAACTTGAGCTGACCACGGCATTTATCCTCTCCACCAGTTTCTGTATCTTCTCCTCCAAACTCGCTATTTTTATCTCCCTTTTCTCCATATTCGGGGAGAAGACAGCCGCTTCCGAGTAAATCTTCTTAACAGCCGCTAACAGCTCCTCCGGAGAGATTTCCTGGCTGAAATAAAAGCCGGGTTCGACACTGCGCAGGAACGGCCTGGAAAACATCTCGTTTATCCGCCACATACTCCTAATATATTTCTCCGCTCCTTTGATCTCTTTATACAGCTTAATTCTGGATTCCAGGTCCGCCGCTTCTTTTTCATCCTCTTCATCAAAAATAGCAGACGGAAGGAGAAGCAGGGATTTTAGAAGAATAAGCTTGGCGGCCACGGTAATGAAGTTGGCTATAACCTCCGGGATAGCGCCGGACTCCTGCCCGCCTATCTTCTCTATATACTTCATAAAGTCGCCGGTAACCGCCGCCAGGCTTACGCGGCTAACATCCATCCTGCGTTTTTCTATAAGCTCAAGGAGTTTATGAATAGGCCCCTCAAAGCCCTCTATTTGCAGTTCGTATTCGGACATAAAATAAACAAAATTCCAAGCATCAATCCGCCAGCTGGCGGACGAAACTCTAAACCCATACAAGCTTTGAGCCTCTAGTTTCGTATTTCGGATTTTATGCTTCGGATTTCTAATTTGTTTCTCAGTCGCATTTTAGCGGAAATCCTAATATAATGGAAACTATGGCGCTTACCTTTTACAGGAAGTACAGACCAAAAAGCCTGGCCGATTTGGTAGGTCAGAAAGAGATAGTCGAGGTAATAAAAAACGCGGCTAAGACCGACCGCCTTGCGCACGCTTATCTGTTTTACGGCCCTCGCGGAACCGGCAAGACAACTACGGCTAGAATTATGGCTAAGATAGCCAACTGTGAAACAAGAGCGGAGGATAAGAAGTTCCACGATACCGGCGAACCGTGCAACCATTGCCGGCCCTGCCTCGAGATAGATTCGGGGCACGCCCTGGATGTGATAGAGATAGATGCCGCATCTAACCGCGGAATCGACGAGATGCGAAACCTGAAGGAGGGAATAAAACTCTCCCCTACTTCGTACAAGTACAAGGTTTATATAATAGACGAGGCGCACCAGTTAACCAAAGAAGCCGCGAACGCGCTCTTAAAGACACTCGAGGAACCGCCGGAGCACGCCATCTTCATACTGGCGACCACGGAGTACGACAAACTTCCGGCGACTATCGTCTCGAGAACCCAGCGCTTCAACTTTCACAAGGTTCCGTTAAAACTTTTAATCGAACAGCTTGAACGCATAATCAAAGTGGAGAAGATAAAAAGCGAGAAGTCCGCCTTAGAACTCATCGCCTCCTCGGCCGAGGGAAGCTTTAGGGACGCGGAGTCATTACTAGAGCAAGTTGCCTCTTTTGAAAAAGAAGTAACGCTCTCCGGAGTCGAAAGCGTCCTCGGGAAGGTTGGATTGAGCAAGACCGGCTCTTTATCGCGAAGTCTCCTTGAAGGAAATCTCGAAGAAGCTTTAAGGTTTATCGAGGAAACGGACGAGTCCGGATCGAACATGGTCCAGCTTACAAAAGATTTAATTCAGTACCTCCGCCGCGTGCTGTCTTTAAGCTTCGACCCGAATATAATCTCCATCTTCGAGCGCGAGCTTACCGAGGACGAGCTTAAGGAAATGAAAGAACAGGCAAAGCTTATAAAACTGGACAAGCATATTCCGCTTATAAAATCACTAATTAAGGCCTATAGCGAGATGCGTTACAGCCCCTTTCCCATCGTACCGGTAGAGGTGGCAATTATTGAAAACTTGGGAGAGAAAGTTAGTAAATAACTTCTTTATTGCGGCTTCTCGGCGTTATAGATAGCTTGGATTTGGGCGGCCGTAAGTGTAGCTCCATAAATCCTAACGCCATATATATATCCGCCGTACGGCCAATTGTGGGCGTCGTCCACTCCTAAAGTTGTTATAAAATTATAGTCATAGGTACCGCTTCCGGCCGTAGAACTCTCCACCAAACTACCGTCTACATACAACTTACATATACTGCCAGGAGAAAAGACTCCGACAACATGATGCCAATTGCCGTCGTTATAGGTAGCGGAGGTTGTTAATGAACAAATATTACTGCCGACCGATGTAACTCCAAAATAGAATTCGTTACTACCAGCCGTAATTTGGTAACCATAATAAGAACCGCTGATCCAACCAGTATGGTGTAAAATAGCCGATCCTCCAGTGGTTATTTTGGTCCACAAAGAAATAGACAATGGTCCGTTAAGTTGTAGCTCTGTTGCGCCTGGTGTTTGTACATAATCCCCCGCTCCATCGAAACTCAAACAAGATCCTCCAGATAAGCAACCTAAAGTAGTCCAGGTGGGTCCAAAGTTAGATTCGGAGCTTGTGGTATCATAACGCGTCCCACCATCTCCCCACCCAGAATCGTCGTAAGTTAGGGGCCCCGATCCCTCATTAAGGGGCCAGTATCCGACAAGTCCGTGTATGAAGGGGGTTATGGAGAGGTTGGACCCTATGGCGTAGGTAGTGGGATCGGGGTTGCCGGAGTTGGCGGCCGTCTGTTGGTACTTATCCGACTCGAAATACGAGGTTAACTCATAGGTAGAGGAGGTTCCGAGGGCGTAGGTGTAGAATTCATTGGTTGATGTAGTGTTAACGGGGTCTATTGGGAGTTCTGGGATGGGAGAGCCTGAGGAGACGATACTCAGGTTTACGGGGAGCCAGCCTGAGCCGTTGACGTTCCTCAGGGAGGAGGTGGAGACGCA
>JACWAO010000015.1 GCA_014874305.1 Candidatus Colwelliibacteriota bacterium
ATCTTTAGCTGAGGAGGGAAGGAAATGGATTACCGCGGCTATCTCGGGGATTGTTATGCTTATCGTGGCATACATAGTTTTAAATACCATTAATCCCGCGGTGTTTAAATTAGAGGGGTTTAGTCCACCGCCGGTTGTCACCTCTACGACGACCACGGCACCGACGGCACCGACAGGAGGAGGCGGTGCGGGCGGAACAGGAGGGTCCCAAGCGCAATGAAGCTCCACGGCCTTGAGGCCGTGGTTTCTTGCGAAATTCTTCCGTAGCCAAAACCCTCCGATATTAGTCCGCCTCGCCGGGCCGGAGTCCCTGCTGTGCCCGTCCGTAGCCTTTGGCAAAGGAGGACATCTCTGGGCTTACCTACGCTTCGCCAAAGGCTACGGCAAGGCGAGCACCCGGGGTCTCGGGCGGAGGAGAATAAAACTACTCTTCTATAAAAGTTATAACAACCCTCCTCTCCTTCCCTTCTCCGATGCTTTCCGTCTTTACATCGGGTCTGGCGCTTAGTTCAGCGTGAATAAGCCTTCTTTCATAAGCGTTCATAGCCGGAAGATGAACCGGCGCTTTCGTGACAACCGCCTGCCTCGCGGCCGCTCTCGCGAGTTCTATGATAATATTCTCCCTCTCTCGGCGATAGTTATTTATGTCTATAACTATCGGCTCCGATCCCTTTTTCTTCGCCACCAGCCTTATTATCTTGTTGAGATCGGATATCAGTTTGGGGAGTTTTTCTTTCGAGACAAATTCGTCCGCGACATGAATGGAAAATAACCTTCGTCCGTCATCAACCTCTATATCAAAGTTTTTGAAGCATAAAAGCTCCATTATTTTCCTTATGTCTTCTTCCATTCTTTGCTTGCTTCTATGTCTTTTTCCGTCTGATTGTTAACTATAAGCTGTTGTACAAAAGTAAACAAGTTGGTCGTGGCAAGATATAGGGCTATAACCGCGGGGAAAATATACGAAAATACCAGCGTTATGCCGACCATAAAAAATAATGAGCTTTTAAGAGCCTTGTCCGTAGCGCTCGGCTCAGTGCCGGCGGGCGGTTTGGGAATCGCCGTGACGGCCTGGAAGTACTGGATAATTCCGGCTATTAGCGCCAAAGCGATGCTCCGCTTGCTTAAATCCACTATGCCTAAGAAGTAGTGGTTAAAAACCACGGGGGCGAGGACGGACGGGTATAGATAGTTTTTTAAGTTGGATGAGTTTATTCCGGCTAGAACGACCCTGTATAGCGCTATCAGGATAGGAAACTGTATGAGGAGAAGATAAAACTGGGACATCGGATTAACTCCATGCTCCTTATAAAGCTCCATTAGGGCCTTGGCTTGCTGCTCCTTGTCGTTCTTATACTCCTCCTGAATTTTTTTTACGTGCGGCGTAAGCTGTTGTATCTTTCTCTGGTGCTTTAAAGAACGGTGAAACACCGGAAAAATTATTATTCTTATGATTATCGTCAGAATAATTACAGCAAAACCAAGGTCGTGAAAGGCAACCGAGTTGTAAAGAAGTATTAAAAAATTGAAGAGCGGAATAAAAAGTACCTTATTAAACAGTGCTGACATATTTTTTAAGAATAGAATAAAACTCCTCCTTGGGCAAAGACCCCGACTTTGGTTTAAGGATTATAAGAATGTCCGTCCCCTTGCCTGGTTTAGTAAAATTCGGCATACCGCGGAAGTAGTCCATTATAATTCTCTTTAAGGCGTTGCGCTTAACGGCTGAGGGGTTTACCTTGGTGCTTATAAGAACCCCGACTCTGTTAAAAGAAAGGTTGTTTACCGCCGTCTTTACCGAAAAATACTCCGTGCTGGCCGCCGTTTTCGCTCCCCTTGGGAAGTTTTCGACGTCCAACCGGAGATTTTTTTTTATCATCTAAACCGTTACCTTTTTTCTACCCGCGCTTCTTCGTTTTTTAATTACCCTGCGTCCGCCGGGCGTGCTCGATCTCTTTAAAAAACCGTGTGTTCTGGCCCTTTTTTTCTTCTTAGGCTGGTAAGTTCTGGACATATATTAAAACTTGTGCTGCGACTTTTGTTATGATGAAAAGACTATATCATTTTCCCATAGAAACTTCCAGCCGGAAGGAGTTTTCCACAGGAAATCAACAGGTTATAGTAAGATACCTGTTTTTTGTTTATTTGACTTAAAGAATCTCGAGGATAAGATTAAACACATGGAAAGAGAGGAGTTGTGGAAATCAGTATTATCAGAGCTGGAAATTCAGATATCCAGACCAAACTTCCTCACTTGGCTTAAAAACAGCCGCCTTTTAGATGTAAAGAACGATGTGGCTGTTATCTCGCTTCCAAATTACTTTACAAAAGAGTGGGTTGAAAATAAGTATAATAAACTCATAATATCCACCTTAAAAAATATAAACTATTCGATAAAGAAGGCTGAATACATAGTGGAGTCGATTCCTAAACCGTCCGTCCTTTCCAAGGATCCGGAGCCAAAAGCCCTTGAAAAACAGCTTCTTTTGCAGGAAACAAAAATAGACCCCGAGACAAACCTTAATCCGAAGTACACTCTCGATTCTTTCATAGTCGGATCGTTTAATGAGCTGGCTTATTCAGCCGCTATGGCGGTAGTAAAAAATATAGGCACCAAATATAACCCTTTATTTATTTACGGCGGCGTAGGGTTGGGAAAAACCCACCTTATACAAGGTATAGGAAACGAGATAAAGTCGGTTTATAAGAATAAAGTAAAAATAAAATACGTAACTTCCGAAAAATTCACCAACGAGGTCATCTGGGCGATAAGAAACAGAAGGATGGACGACATTAAGTCGGCCTATAGGAGCGTCGACGTCCTTCTTATAGACGATATACAGTTTATAGGAGGAAAGGAAAAAACCGAGGAGGAGTTTTTCTACACCTTTAATTCCCTTTACGAGAATAATAAGCAGATAATCATTTCTTCCGATAGGCCGCCAAAGGCCCTTCCAGTGCTCGAGGAACGGCTGCGTTCCCGATTCGAGGGCGGAATGATAGCCGACATCACCTATCCCGAATACGAGGCAAGGGTGGCTATTATAAAAACGAAGACTCAGGAGAAGGAGTTGGAGCTGGAACAGAAGATAATAGAGCTTATAGCTAAGAGAGCCCAGAGAAACATAAGAGAGATAGAAGGAATACTTAATAAAATACTGTTTTATCAGTCCACTAAAGGAAGAATTCTAGCTCTGGAGGAACTTGAGAAAATAGTCTCCGAGATGACCGATAAAGGGATAATAAATATCTCTCCGGCCCAGATAATAAAGTCAGTATCCGACTTCTTCGAGATATTACCCAATGATTTGACCGGCAGGTCGCGGAGTAAGGAACTTATCGAACCGAGACAGATAGCGATTTACCTATTAAGAGACATGCTGGATATGTCTTTTCCATACATAGCAAGTAAAATAGGAAAGAGGGATCACAGTACCGCCATATACGCCTATAAGAAAATAAACGACAACCTTACTAGAAATACAAATTTACATCAGAAGATAATGATGATAAAAGAACTGGTTAATAAGTCTGAATAAGTAAGATTATAAGCTGTGGAAAAACTAGTGAGAAAAAATTAAAAAATAATAATCCGGTAAAAAACATAACAAAATTATCCACACTTTATTAAGAATAAATTAAAAATAAAATCGGTAAAAACTCTGAAAAATACACAACAAAATGACTTATCCACTATTTACACACCCCCATTAACAACAACTAATTATTTAATATACTTATTACTGTAATGAAACTAATAGCTTTAAAAAATAATTTAAAAATCGGATTGGATTACTTGAGCAAGGTAATTTCTCCAAATCCAAGTCTTCCAGTTTTAAGCAACGTTCTTCTTAAGGCTGATGATGGGCAGATAAAAATGATGGCCACTAACCTGGAACTTGCTATTACATCCAAAGTTCCCGGAAAAGTTACGGAGGACGGAGGGGTGTCGGTTCCTTATGGTATTTTTTCAGGCATAATTAATAATCTTGCCACGGAAAGAATTAATGTCGAATCAGAGAATAACAACCTTGAGGTAAAAACCGATAATTATAATGCCAGCATACAAGGGCTTGGAGAAGAGGAGTTCCCGATCTTCCCTAAAATAAAAGAAGAAAGCAATTTTTTGGAGATAAACTCGAGTATTTTGAAGGATAACTTGAGAAAAGTCGTTATAGCCGCGGAAATCTCGGAAATAAGGCCGGAAATAAGTGGTGTACTCCTTATAGCGGAATTAGAACAGATAAAACTGGTTGCCACTAACAGTTTCAGATTAGCCGAGGCTGTCGTTAAAAGAAGTCAGTTCAAAAACAATTTCAATCAGGGAATGAAGGTTATAATTCCCTTAAAGACCGCCGAGGAGATTATAAGAATAGTAAAAGACGAACAGGTTGTAAAAATTTACCTGGATGAAAATCAGATACTTATAAAAACCGAGGATGTGGAAATTATATCTCGGCTTATAGAGGGAACATACCCGGACTACGAAGCTATAATACCGAAAACCGTGGAGTCTCAGGCTATCGTGGAAAAGAATGAGCTTATTAATGCCTTGAAATTAGCAAGTGTTTTTGCCGCCAGAAGCAACGATGTAAAAATAGTTAGCAAGGAAGGAAAATATCTCGAGATCTATTCGGGAAGCAGTAATTTAGGAGAAAATAATTATTCTATCCCAGCCGAGATAGCGGGCGAGTTTAAAATAGGGTTTAATTGGAGGTTTCTTTTAGACGGCGTAAGAGTCTCCGATGGCGAGAAAATAATAATAAAATTAAGTAGCCAGGGTAAGCCGGCTTTAATATCTTCAACCGACGATAAGCAATACTCTTATATTTTAGCTCCGTTAAAGAGCAGTGACTAGTCGTAAACCGCGTACCACGTACCGCGAAACTCGTACCACGAAACGCATATCGCGAAACGCTAATCTTTAATCGTGGATCGTGAACCGCGGTTTCAGATTACATTAAACACCCAATCTACTGTGGTGGAGGCGGGGAGAGTTGAACCCCCGTCCGGAAGTTAGTCCAAGAACTTTCTACAAGCTTAGTTCCCCGATAAGGCTCGTGGCGGCCGTCTTTGTTTTATTTAACCTAAGAGCCCAACAAAGAAAACGGCTCTAGGCATGCCTAATGTATAACACCGGAGTTCCGTTATTAGGCATTACGGAGCCGATGCCGTTCGGGCTTAAGCGTATGCTAAAGCCGGAGCGGAAGCGTAACTGTTATTGGCAGTTATGTTTTAATGCTTGTTTAACGAGTAAGCGCTCGACTTGCTTATTCTTGGGCAAAGCGACCGTCGAAGCCTTTCGCCCCCTAAAATGTTCGGGCGACCCTAGACCAGCTTAAGCCGGTTGGGTTTAGCCAAAACCATGTTTTATTTTAAATGTGCCTAGCTATCTCTCTTTCAGTTTCCCGTTTGCGGATTACCTCGCGCTTATCCTGCTTTTTTCTGCTTTTTCCGATACCCAATTCGATCTTAACCAGTCCTCGTTGAAGATAAACACGAAGAGGGAGTATTGTCAATCCTTTCTCCTGCCCCTTGCCTATAAGGTATTTTATCTCGGACTTCTTTAATAAGAGCCGCCTGGTGCGTTTTGGGTCGTACTCGGACGGAGTATTCCCGACCTGGTACGGGGGAATATCGGCGTTCAAAAGCCAGGCCTGGTTGTCGCGTATTATCACGTAACTTCCGGCTATATTAACTCTGCCACTCTTGATTGCCTTAACCTCGAACCCTATAAGCTCTATTCCCGCCTCGAATTTTTCGAATATCTCGTAATCGAAGTTAGCGCGTTTATTATAAGCTATATCAGCCATTTGGTAATTATAGAATATGGGCGCGAATATACTAATCTCTTTTCCTATAGCTTATAATAATCCTAATGATTGAGGAGATAAGATCTGTGATACTCAAGGCGGTTGGTAAAGATGCGGAGTTCGAAGTTAGCCGTCCGAAAATCTCAGGACGGGGGCATTTTTCCACGAACGCGGCCTTTTTTCTGTCTAAAATAAACAGTACTCCTCCGTCGGAAGAAGCGGAAAAAATAAAAGATAAGATTCTAGCCACGGCGCCAGCCGGTTATTTTGAGAAGATAGAAGCCGCCGGCGGATTCATAAATTTCTGGGTTTCCGAAAAAGCTATAAACGCGGAGTTTAAAAAAATATCCTCCGCTGGATCGGCGTGGGGAGGGTCGAAAGACGGAGCCGGACAAAAGGCGATAGTCGAGTACGGCTCGCCCAATATCGGAAAGCCGCTTCATTTTGGACACTTGCGCTCAACCATCATCGGTCAGGCGCTCTATAACATACTTAAATCCCAGGGGTATAAAGTTGTCTCTTGGAATCACCCCGGCGACTGGGGAAAGCAGTTCGGCATAATGATCGCCGCGTACAAGGAAAAACAGCGGGCGGGGAAGAAGGTTGAGTTGTCCATTGGCGAGTTTCTAAAATTGTATGTTGAGTATAACGCAAGGATGAAAGAAAATCCGCGCCTCGAAGAAGTCGCGCGGGAGGAGACGAAAAAGCTTCAGTACGGAGACGGGGAAAACGTGCGTCTCTGGAAAAAAATATACGACCTCAGCATGGGAGAGTTCGCGCGGGTCTCGAGACAGCTCGGCGTTCGTTTTGATGTTTCGCACGGAGAGAGTTTCTACAAGCCGTTTCTCAAAAGAATAGTCGAGGAGGCGCTTGCTAGAGGCATTGCTATAAAGAGCCAGGGGGCGGTGATTATTCCGCTTGAGGAAGAAGGCCTGCCGCCATTCATTATCCAGAAATCGGACGGGGCGTATCTTTATACCACCACAGACATTGCCGCGGCGAAATACAGGCTGGAAAAATTCAAGGCGGATAAGATCCTCTATATTGTCGGCGACGAACAATATTTACACTTTGAACAACTATTTGCGGTTCTTAGGAGGCTCGGATACCTGACTAGTCAAAATCCGGTGCATATCAAATTCGGACTGATATTGGGAAGCGATTCCAAGAAGCTTTCCACCCGCGCCGGGAAACACATATCTTTAGCGGAAGTTATAGAAGAAGCGATAAATAAATCGGCCGGAGTCCTTAAGGAAAAAGCTCCGGACATCAAGGGATCGGAGCTCGAAAAAACATCCAGGATAATCGGAATCGATTCGCTGAAGTATAACGACCTGTCCCAGAATCGTTCAAGCAACATAGTTTTTGATTGGGAAAAGATGCTTTCTTTTGAAGGCAATTCCGCTCCATATCTTCTTTACACGTATGCTCGCTTAAGAAGCATTTTACGCAAGTCCAAGTCTGTAATTAGGATTTCCGCGGATTTTAAGTCAGAAGCCGAGAAAAGGGTAATAATGAAGCTGGACGAGTTTCCGGAAACTTTGCGCTTGGCGGCGGATAATTATTACCCCCATACCCTGGCGCTTTATCTTTACGAGCTTGCTGAGGCTATCAATAATTTTTACCACACCGAACCGGTTTTAGGCGCTACTGAATCTTCAGTCCGCTCGTCCCGCTTAGCGTTCGTTAGAACCGCCTCAGCTATATTGAAGAAGGGATTGAATCTATTAGGTTTGGAAACTGTTGAACGTTTGTAAACATAAGACATGAATCACGTGGTTAAAAACATCATTCAGAAAGAAGGCGGTTTCATAGACGTAAACGAGCGTAGTTCCTTTACCCTCATAGAACTCCTCATCGTCATCGCCATCATAGGGATCCTGGCCTCCGTCGTCGTCTTAGTCCTCAACCCAGCTCAACTCCTATCTCAGTCAAGGGATAGTAGAAGAACACAGGATCTCTCTAACCTCAATAACGCCATAGGAATGTATCTCAGC
>JACWAO010000016.1 GCA_014874305.1 Candidatus Colwelliibacteriota bacterium
CTCGGGACTCAGGGGGGTGTGACCTCTGGTTATGGTGGTACGGCCCCTCCATTGGGTGGAGCAATATTTTCCGGTACGGTCGGAATAGGAACAAATGCGCCAAGCACAAGTTACGGCTTAGATGTTAGTGGTAGCGCTTATATCGGCGGCAGTCTGACTTTGGGAGGCGTGGCCAAGTCAAACTGGCCGGGGAGTTTAGCGGCGAGGTCTACGTTTACTGCGGTTAGCTCTGGAGATAATAGTCCGATAACGGGCAATCCTATAGAATTGGCCTCCGCGTCCATTACCACGGGTAATACTACCAACGTCTTAATAACTGGATACGTTGATCAAATCTATAACTGGTCTTGCGGGGCTGATAATACCATATATCTCACGTTAAATGGCACGACTTACGCTGAGCACGTTATACCAACGCATGGGGGTTCGGATTCCCTAAACACCGGCGGTACAGTAACGGATATAATACCTAACGTTGGTTCGGGTACTCAGACCGTAGAGTTGTGGTTTAGTAACGGCGTATTTGGCAGTTGTGGCGATATGTCAGTTGGTCCCGGTGCCGTGTCTATAATGGCTTTCTAGGGTTTTTGTCCGCGAGACTCCTTGTGTTAATAAGTAGGGTTATAATTCTGTTTCGTACTATACTTAACCCCAGTGTATTAATGGTGGTGTGTTTGTAGTTCACCGGCCTTGATCTGTATGGAATCTAAGAAGGAGTCTCGAAATACATTGCTTAAATATTTAAGAAGGACGCTTCCTTTTATTCTGGTCGCCGCCGCGTTTTTCGTTATCTACCCCCATTTTAGAAAAGAGTGGCCGAGCATAGCGGGAATGTTACTCGAGGCGGACAAGCCCCTACTTTTTATCCTCCTCCTCTCCCAGAGCGCGATTTACCTGTTCGACGGTACGCTTTCCTACACCCTGCTTTCCATACTGGAAAGAAGGGTTAAATGGATACAGGCGATAAGGATAGCCATATTAAGCGCCATAAGCGGCAAGCTTCTGCCGGTTGTCGGAAACACGATTACCACGTACTTCTTTTACAAGAAGCTTAACATAAAACTCAGGGAAGTTCTCTTTGTGGTTTTCTCCTGGAACATACTTTACACGGCTAACTTTATGTTCTTTTTCGGAATCGCGCTGTTTTTCGCCCCGCCGGACTTCTTAAAAATCGTGCATGCTTTCGGGTTCTGGACGTCGGTCTCGATATTCTTCGGCATTGTATTATCTATGTTCCTGCTCTTGAGAAATAAGGGTAAGAGCTTGATACGCCTCGCGAGATATTTTTCCGACGTTTTTAACATAAGAGTCGATACGGAGAACTTAAAAAAATTCATTGATGATTTTTACGAGGATATAAGAGTGCTCCGTTCCAAAAAACCGCTGGCCGCGAGAGCGCTTCTCCTTTCGGGTCTTTACTACTTAAGCAACATACTGATACTTTATTTTTCTTTCGCGGTTTTTCATTATCATCCGAGCTTCGTCTCGGTCGCTCTGGGATTCAACTTTTCGACGATCCTGGCGCTTGCCACGCTGGTTCCGGAGGTTCCCGGCGTTACCGAGGCTTCGATGTCACTCGTCTTTGTCGCCCTGGGGTATCCGGCGCATATCGCCGTGCTGACTTCTATATTGTACCGGTTGGTGTCATACTGGGTATTACTGCCATTGGGCGCCCATTCTTACTACAAGCTTAACCGCGAATATGGAGACAAAAAAAGGAAATAAGGACAAGTTCGAGGAGGAGTATGGCTTGCTTAACGCGGAGCAGAAAAAAGCCGTCGACACGACAGAGGGACCGGTGATGGTTATCGCCGGGCCCGGGACGGGAAAGACGACGACCTTGGTTTTGCGGATAGCCAACATCTTGAGAAACAATTTGAGAAACAATGTTGCGGCGCAAACGATACTGGCCCTGACCTTTACCGAATCGGCGGCCGCGAATATGCGGAGGCGGCTCGTTGATCTGGTCGGGAGCGACGGGTATTACGTGAACATATATACCTTTCACGGGTTTGCCAATTATCTTATCCAAACCTATCCGGAGTATTTTGAAAGGATAATAGAGGCGGAGAACGCGACCTCTTCGAAACAGACGGCGATATTAAGGGAGATAATAGACAAAAGCGAGTCGTTAAAGAAGCTTAAGCCGATGGGCAGAAAATATGCCTACGTTAATGATATTAGAAGGGGTATAAGGGACTTAAAGAACGAGAACTATTCTCCGGAAGAATTGGGTAAACTAGTCGAGAAAAAGAACGCGGAGATTTATGATACCCCAGACCTCCGTCATAAATTGGGAAGGTACAAAGGACAGATAAAGGGCAAGTATCTTACCGAGCTGGAGCGGCTGAAGGCCAGCGAGGAGCTGGGTATAGTTTACGCGGAGTATGAGAAAGCCCTGCGCGCGGAGAATCTTTATGACTTCGACGATATGATTTTAGAGGTCGTAAGGGCGTTAGAAGGGAACGAGGCTTTCTTAGCCGAAGTACAGGAGATGTGCCAGTACATCCTGGTTGATGAGCACCAGGATACCAACCGTTCGCAGAATACTTTGTTGGATTTAATCTCCGGATTTTATGAGTCGCCGAACCTGTTTATAGTCGGGGACGAGAAACAGGCGATCTTCAGGTTCCAGGGGGCAAGTTTTGAGAACTTTGTTTACTTCAATAAAAAGTTCAAGGATATGACTCTTATAAGACTCGTTAACAACTACCGCTCCACCCAATCGATACTGGACTCGGCCAGCAGTCTTATAAGAAAAAACAAGGCCAATATTAACGAGGGTGATCTAAAAGCCGTGGAAGCCAGAGCGGGAGAGCGTATTAAAACGGCCGAGTTCGAATTTGCCGATGGCGAGGTAAAATTCGTAGCTGACAAGATAGAGGAGAGAATTAAAGGCGGGGTTAAACCGAAAGAGATCACGGTTATATATAGGGAGAACAGGGATGTCGAGCCGTTCGCCGGAATCCTGCGGGAAAGAAAAATACCGATGGTGGTGCAGTCCGATGAGAACCTGCTCGCGGATGATAAAATTCACAAACTTCTTGTTTTAATGCGCGCCGTGGACGCGTTCGGAAATGATGAGCGCCTGGCCGAGGTTTTGCATTTAAGCTTTTTGGAATTAGACCCATTGGACGTCTATAAGGCGATCTTGTCCGCTGATTCGAGGAGGGCATCTTCTCTTTATTCTCTTATAAGCAGTGAAGAAGGAATGAAAAAAGCGGGGATAGAAGATACGAAAAAACTCAATAATCTTTATCTCGATCTTAAAGGATGGAAAAGAATTGGCTCTAACCGGAGTTTTCTGGAGTTTTTTGAAATCCTGGTCAAGGAATCCGGATTTTTCTCCGACATCTCTTCCTCCGGCGGATATCTTGATGAGCTGGGGAAGCTGAAGGCGATCTTCGGGGAGGCGAGAAAAGAAGTCGGATCGAACTGGGAGTACCGGCTGAGTGATTTTATAAAGCACCTGGACGTTCTAAAAGAGCACGATATCGCGATAAAAGTCAGATCGAGCGACGCCGCCGACGCGGTTAGGCTTATGACCGCTCACAGAGCCAAGGGGCTGGAGTTCGACACGGTATTTATAGTTAACGCCGTTAACGGAAAGTGGGGAAACAAGAGGAACAGGGACAAGATAAAACTTCCTTTTGAGACGGTTGCCGACGTTTCCGAGTTGGAAAAAAACGAAGACGAGAGGAGGATCTTTTATATGGCTATCACGAGAGCCAAAAGAGAAGTTTATATAACATACTCACGCCATTCGGTTGATGAGAGGGAGCTGGTTCCGGCGCAGTTCATAGGAGAGATAGACCTGGAGCTTGTGGAAAAAGTTGATACGGAGAAGTATGGAGAAAAATCGGGTGTCAATTTTGAAGATATTTTTATAGGAGCCAGGAGAGAACCGATTTCAACCATGCCCGACAAGGAGGAGGTAAAAAGATTGTTTCAAGGCAGGGGGTTTCCGGTTACTCATCTCAATAATTATCTTGCTTGCCCGTGGAGATATTTTTATCTCAATTTATTGCGTTTACCACGAGTTATGACGCCGTCCCAGGTTTACGGCACGTGCGCGCATGGGGCTTTGGAGGAGTTTTTTAGAAGACGCAAAGAGGGAGAAAAAGTCGGCCCGGAGGTGATGATTGCGAGACTCGCCAAAGAGCTAAGGAAGCAGCCACTTTCCCCGAATGATAAAGACGAAATTTTAAAAAAGGGGGAGGAGATTCTTCCTAAGTATTACGAGTGGTACCGCGACCAGTGGAACTACAACGCGGTAACCGAGTACTCGATAAGCGCTAATTTAACTGATGAGATAAAACTCTCAGGCAGGCTGGATAAGCTGGAACTCGAGACAGATGGGGTGAGGGCGAACGTAGTGGATTACAAGACCAGCAAGCCGAAAAGCGAGAACTGGATATTGGGGAAGACGAAGGACTCGGACGGCGGATATTTCAGGCAGTTGGCTTTCTATAAGCTTCTTTTGGACCTGGATCCGCGGCATAAGTACAAGATGACTAAGGGGACGATAGATTTTATCCAGCCGGATGAAAAGGGAAAGTTTGTGCGGAGGGAGTTTTTGGTGGAAGATAAACAAGTGGATGAGTTAAGGTCTTTGATTTTGGAGAAGGCGGGCGAGATAATGAATCTGGAGTTTTGGAACAAAACCTGCGGAGACCCCAAGTGCGAGTTCTGCTCACTGCGCTCATTAATGAAACAATAATGCCAAGAAAATCCATTAAAAACATAAAACCAGTTTTAGCGGATATCCGCCACAAGGGAGACAAGTACAAATCTCCGCCTAGCAAGCCCCAGATTTCCAAACTTGCCAGACTGAGACCCAAAGGGGAGATAGAAATTGCTCGGGAAAGTGACGCAAGGAAGGAGAGAGCGCGGAAACTTCGCGTTCTAGGCGCGGCTTTGGTCAGTATATTGTTCGTTCTGCTCATCTCCTGGATAGCGGGGAAAGCTTTGGCTTACGAGAGCTTGTCTAAAAGATATTCCGCTTCAAAAGAGAACTTACTGCAGATACTAAATCCGCAGA
>JACWAO010000017.1 GCA_014874305.1 Candidatus Colwelliibacteriota bacterium
GTGCCAATCCCAACGCTACCATTATTTAGATACATCCATGCGGTATCATATCCCGGGCCTAAGTAAGCATAGTAAAGGCTATTGTCTGAGTTAGTCCTTGCTCCATATGTAAATATCGGCACGCTAGTATCGGCTCTTTGTAAAGTATACCCTCTGGCAGATACCGTTCCTTCTTTAATTGCTACTCCATAAATAGGGGAGTTATAGTCTGCTAAAACATTTCCCCCTATATCGAGTTTGGCTCCCGGAGTCTTCGTCTCAATTCCTAAATTTCCGCCGCTCGCGCCGGTTCCTATCGTTACGGTTCCGGCAAAACTTCCATTTCTCCATCTCATATCCGGAGAGGTCTGACCAACGCTATAGGTATTATCGGCGTTCGGTAAAAGATCTGAGTCGAAGGTCGCGGCGGAAGCTCTGCCTATAATCGACTGAATCTCTTTAGAAACCGCCAGTTTGGGATTGCTTGTATTATTGCTCAACTCCGCGTCTATCTGGACGAAAGCGTGCCCGCCGGCCTGCTGAGCGACGGTAAAGGTTAACGAGTTGGCAACGACTTTGGATGTGGTTATGTCGGTCGTCTGGTTTGTGCACTCGCTTTTATGCAGGGGATCCGGCCCGACGGCTATTTTAATCGCGCCATTGCTTAAATAAACACAGGTCGGATCGGTCGAGGTGGCCAGCGTCCGGAGCATTAAGTAACTGCCGGAGGAGGTCGAGGAAGTTAAATGACTGGCGTCCTGGTAAACCTCTATTTGGCTCGAGCCTTTAACCTGCCTCTGCACGGTTGCCAGGACCATGTTTAACTGGCTGGTTATCTCGTTGGCCGATGTTTCACGCATATTGGTCTCCATAACATTACTCAGGATGCCATAAAAAGCCGCTGAAACGGCCCCAAAAATGCCCAAGTAGATAAGGAGCTCGGCAATAGTGAATCCTCGATTACGAGAGAAGTTATGTGACTTTATGGCCACTGTGCAAATAAAAAGGTATCGGCAACCTGATTGTAAGTCCGAGTATCATCGTGTGCAAGTATAAAAAGTGGATAAGTGCCGTTTCGTCTAGGCGACGTCGTGTGAGCATTAGCGAAGGATCCAGTCATCCGTCATTCTGAACGCACTGAAGAATCTTGTCCGTCGTAATGTTAAAGATGCTGACGATCGTCACCATCTTTAATACGCAGATTTCAAAGTTGGTCTATTTCAGCATATTGCTATAATTGCAGTAAATGCAGATTTACTGGACGGCGCACGCCAGGGACAAGATGCGATATTACAAGCTTTCCGAAAGCCGTATTAAGCGTGTCTTAAATTATCCCAAGAGAGTAGAGGAGGGAATAGCCGAGAATACGGTGGCAATGATGCAATCAGGTGGAACCGGCAAGAACCCTTATGAAATATGGATTATGGTTCAGGAATCAAAGCCGAAATCGGCGCGCTCAAAAACAGCTAAAGAGAAAGACATTGTTAAAAGACTCGGCTTAAAAGAAAAGACAATTAAAATAATCTCCGCCTGGAGATACCCCGGCGCAACCAAACCCGGCGATAAACTCCCCGAAGAAATCCTCCTCGACCTCCGCTCCGCCTTAGAATAATATATTAACGTTATTACAGGCGGCGCAATATTGTTAATAATATCTATGCTTGTGCTACGCTTAAATAAACGTTGTAATGTTAAAAATACTGACGATCGTCACCATCTTTAACATAATTAAATTATGGAAAAAGGAAAGATCATAGCTACTATATTAGAGACTTTAGAAGATGAAGCTATTAATTTTACCGCTCTTACCTTAGCTATGATAACCTCCGGATATAGCCCTTCTTTAAAAAAAGTAAACTATAATCAGAGAAAAATCCGTAAATCAATTATCGATCTTATAACGCCTAACGAAGAAGAAAATAAAATAAAACGCAGATTGTCATCTTATTTGAGTACCCTAAAGCGACAGGGATTTATAAATAATGACGGAAATCTCTTATCCATAACTAAAAAAGGAATTGATAAATTAAAAAATATCCGCAATTTAAAAGCCGCATCGTTTCCAACCGCGCGATATACAAAAACAAACACAGGAACTTGGACGTTGGCGGCCTTTGATGTGCCGGAAGAAGAGAGAAGAAAAAGGAATTGGCTTAGGAGTGCGCTAACTAACCTAGGATTTACTAATATACAGAAAAGCTTTTTTGTTGGAAGGGTTAAAATACCAGAAGAATTTATAACCGATTTAAATAGATTAAACCTCCTTCCATATATTGAAATATTTGAAATTACCAAGAAAGGAACTTTAGAAAAAACAATAACGTAAGTTAACCCTCTTAATTATGATGTTAAAGATGCTGACGATCGTCGGCATCTTTAACATCGGTAGACCAGTGTTTGACCGAGGAAAAGGGAATGGTGTATCCTAAACGCAGTTAACACCCCCTTAGAGAAAGCAAAGA
>JACWAO010000018.1 GCA_014874305.1 Candidatus Colwelliibacteriota bacterium
ATATCTACATCGACAACAACGGAACGCTGGAAGGGGAGGAGCGCTATATCCGTAATTTAGTTAAAGAGAAGCCGCTGGTTGATTTATGGACCGGTAAGTACAGAACGTGGTTGATTAAACACTTACGCGGGCATATGTACGGATCTAACCCTATAGAAACCGGAAATTTTGATACAGAGAAAACCCTGAAAATTATCGAGTCGACCCTTAAAAAGTGCGTAAATGTTTTGCCGCCGCCTAAACCAATAAACGTCTTCGTATTCAGGAGTTTCAACCGGTTTATACTCGAAAAACTATACGGGTCTTCTGGCTTTGCCCCGATGAAGAACTTCCTTTTTCTCTATATTGTTCCGTCGTCCGATTTAAGCGCTTTTCTACCCACGACCGTCGCGCACGAATATAACCACGCCGTAAGGTTCAACTATGCGGAATGGATTAATTTGTCAGACTCCCTAATATCTGAAGGACTGGCGCAAAAGTTCGCCGAACATATTACTGGCAGGCGCGAACTAATGGCGAGGGTGTTAACGGAGAAGCGGGCTTTAGATATCTTTAAGAAATTAAGCAATAAGCAACTAAGCTCCAGAGGCAGTGAGATATATAATAAGCTATTCTTTGAAGACAAAGAATATCCATTGTGGGCCGGCTATTCCATCGGCTACCACCTGGTCAATTTATTCCTGAAAACAAACAAAAAATTTACGTGGAAAGATATTACGAAGGTTAAATCAAAAGACGTATTAAAAAATTTAGTATAGAAGGGAATAATATGACATACCTAGTGAGAATAGGTTAGCCCATTAGTTCATCTGTTAAATAGGAAGAGCGGTAAATTTTAAGACGTAACTGGCCCTTGTTGACAAGCATATCTACGCTACTATCATTCAAATAAGTGGAATTTTGCACCATGCTAAATTATGTAGGGTAGCTGAGGAAATAGATATCCTCAATGCCTAAATAAACCAGTAAGGAGGTGAAAAACGAATGGGTTGGAGAACGAGTAATCCTCACTCCAGCGACGACCCGCGCATCGGGAGACACGTAGACGTCGAGTGCTACGACGATCGTGGCCAAAAAGACAAAAGCGCCGGCAAGATGAAGATCTCCTACGACGAAAGCAAGCCGGTCGTCCAAGACGTCCGTCCACCGAAGAAGTAGAACGCAAAGAGCGGGGCATCTCTATAAACTGCCCGTTTTTTATGACGAAAATAAAAAAGGTGCACGGTTCAAAATATAAGGAAGGGAAGGTTAAAGTAAACGTTGTGAAATCTTTGGGTAGCGGCGAGCTGGAGTGGAGCTATAAAGAATATAAAAACCTGACTTCGAGAATCCTCCGTCTCCGCAAAGACCAGGTTGCGGCGCTACTTAACCTCGTCGGTCTTGATTTTTCAAAAAGAGACATAAACGACGTTGCTGAAGATATATTGAAAAATAGCCGGCAATCAGGGCATCTGGACATCTTGATTTACGAAGCGAACTCCAAAGAAGACCTGTTGTGGTGGATAGACTATTTCGAGAAAAACTTATAACACCTTGTTATCTTAAAAATATTATGATACATTTTTCCTAATGCAAGGACCTTATGCCGCACTCATTAGGAACGGGGAAAAGGTTATTGATTATCGCGGTAATAAAATTTTCCCAAGAGCACGGGCAATAAACACAGCCGTTTTTATAGAATCTACGCTTAACACTCGTTTCGCGGACATTGTAAATGATAAAAGATTCTATCACCTCCATAAGATTGATAGCGCGATATTTATTGCCGCTGTCGATTTTTTCAGTAAGTTTCACGCAGAGTGGTGTAATTTACCACTTACCACGCGTATGATATCTTCTCCTGGCGAGGTATATGCCGGAAAAAAATTGGATTATACAACTGATGCGGGAAATGATTATCCCTCCGAGAATAAAAAAAGGTGAATATGTCGGGTTTGTTAGCCCCTCAGCTGGCCCTGCGCCGCTAGCTCTCCATCGCGTCGAGAACGCGAAGCGCGCGCTGGAGAAACTGGGGTACAAGGTTAAGATTGCGCCTCACGCGCTCCAATCCAAGGGTGACGTTTCAGGTACTCCGGAGGAGCGCGTCTCGGATATGCACGAGATGTTTAGAGATCCGGAAGTAAAGATGATTATGTGTACGATTGGAGGCAACGACAGCAATCAGCTTATTGGTCGGCTTGATTATGACCTTATTAGAAAAAACCCAAAGATTTTTGTAGGATACTCCGACATCACTGTATTGCACTACGCAATCGGTTCCCAAGCTGGCCTCTCAACATATTATGGCCCCTGCGCGATGACTCAGTTCGCCGAATACCCGGAAATCTTGAAATACACTCTGGATTATTTTAACCGTGAGGTTTCGGCCGAAATGACAGATGAGCCATATCAACTTACGGCATCGACAACATGGACAGACGAGTTTCTTAATTGGTTTGAGAAGAAAGATCTCGAACGAGCTAGAAAATTGAAACCCAACAGCGGATACGAGTGGCTTCGTGAAGGAGTCGCGGAGGGTCCGGCAATCGGCGGCGCGATTCTTTCCGTAAACCATCTCGCTGGGACGAAATACTGGCGCGATCCGAGGAGGTCTATATTTTTCCTTGATATTCTAAAGGAGGATGGGTTATTGAATGAAAATGCGGTTGGCTCATTATTAACCGACCTTGAAAACCTCGGCGTATTTGCGGATATAAACGGACTGATTGTAAGTAAGCCTGCTGGATTTTCAGAAGAAGAGACCAAACGGCTCAAAGACACTATCCTTAGCCGCTTTAGGGATAAAAAATGCCCGATAGCGTTCAGTGTGAACATCGGGCATACCGACCCAATAGCGACGATCCGCTACGGCCGGAAGTTGCGTCTCGACTCGTCTAAGAACGAGATTATGGCGCTATAGGTTTGTAAGGATCAAGGTGGAACATCTTTTGTACAAGGTCTGCCCCGAACCCGGTGGCAAGAAGCATCTCTTTTTTGCTCTGGAGCAACTTTCTTGTCCAGTCTGTTAAACCTCCGTCTGCCAACTGAAGTCGCAGGTGACTTTCATTTTTGCCGAAGACATGGAAGCAGAAATCGGTATAATATCCAATTCCTGCCGTGCGTTCGAGATCGAATCCAAAACGAGTTTCGGGATATTCCCTTTCCAGCGGTTCAAGTAACTCGCGTTGCAGTTTCTTGAGGAGATCAAGTGAATGTTTTACCCTTTTAAAAGCCCCACGCTTTTTTAAACAATACATCTTCCACTAACCTTACCTCTCATGATATAATAAACCCAACAAACCAATGCCGGAACTAACTCCTTTAGAGAAACAGTGGAAACAGGAACCCACCATGTGGATCTCCATAGGCTTTACCTCTTTAATGGTAGCAGTAGCCCTGGTTTACATATACGGTATGCATAAGAAACTCCCGTCCTTCCTTTCTCCGAACCAGCCAGGGAAGTGCGCGGTTCTAGGAGAAAGATACTGCAATGAGGGAAAGCCAGTAACGTATCCCAATAACCAAACGTATCTCGGTTTTAATATCTCAAAAAACTCCTATGTTTACGCTCCTTTCGATGGAATGTTCGCGTATTTCGGCGTCGGAGAAAGCGATTCCTCTTTAAAAACCAACGGATGGGTTACGGAGAGCGCGCAGGGAAACAATATCCAGGACGTGTTTAATTTTGTCGCCGAGTTCAAACCGCTTGTACCTAACGGAGACCAGGTTACGAAAGGAGAGGCCGTGGCCCAGGTTGACGGAAACGTGATTGACGAGGTAAGCAACTCCGATCTTCTCATTAACTTTTCAACAATACCGCCGCAATATCCCAGTCCGGATATTCTTGGAGAATATTTTAAAGGAAAATAATATATAGACAAAAGATATGGACCAGTATCAAGCTAGAGCGAAAGCCAGAACATCCCTTCTTATAATACTCATAGTTCTTATCGTTATAGGAATTTTGGGCGTGCTGGAATATTACGCGTTGAAGAACCAGAAAAACAATCCGATAAATAGCATAATAGGCGTTCCGACATCTACCGCCCCGACCACCACGACTCGGAATTTATTGATAAGCACGTGCGTTATTCTTGATGAGCAATATTGCGATACGGGAAAGCTTGTTAGTAAAAACGGAAGTTACTTTGCCGGTTTCAAACTTCCGCAGGGCGCGAATATTTACGCTCCGTTCGGTGGCGTTTTTACCGTTACCAGCCAGAATATTAACGGCGTTAAATACCTAGTGGGAACGCTTGATCCCTCCTTGATAATGCCGCCCAACCCGTATTTGCCGACCAGTTCCACTGAGCAGTTCGTGGCTTTGGCAAGCTTTGCCACCACTACCAACAAGACGGTACAGGAAGGAGGCTTGCTCGGAACCGCCGGAAGCCAGACTTACGATGGGTACAACCTCGCGATCTCGCTTAACTCCTACAGTATTCAGAAAAAATACTTCATTCCGGATATAAAAGTATTCAGACAATACTTCCCGAACTTGTAGCGGATAATCTGAAGAGCGAAAAAAGTCACGGCAAGTAATTTTTGTACTCCTTCCGTAGCTTTAGTGAAGGAGGGTAAATATAGACATATAGCGTTATTCCGCGTTATATATAATTAGTAGAAGTATCAGGTTCCTTAGCGCACCAGAAAAGGAAGGGGAATACCGAAGTGTCCTCATTCCCGCGCAGGATCATAGGTGTCCTAGTGACTCTCTCTATGCTCCTTGTAGTTCCCGCCCCCGTTTTCGGAGACTCGGTGAGCGCGACCTCGATCGAAAACCAGATCGCGTCCCTGGACAAGGCGATAGCTCAGGCTCCGGATCTGAAGAAGAGCCTGACCGCAGTCCAGTCCGAGATCTCCGCCGATCAGTCCCAGCTTTCGGCTCTGCAAACCCAGCAGCAGAACGCCCCAAGCGACTCGCAGACACAGGCGGACGTTAACAACATCTCCCAAAGCGTAAGCGCGGAACAATCGGACTACCAAAACGTCGAAAACCAGCTCCAACAGCTCAACGGCGTCCAGTCTCAGATCAACGGCCTAAATAGCGACGTCTCCAGCCTGAAGAATCAATACCAGGCTCTGATAGACCAGGAAACCAAGGTAGAAGACGCTACAGCAGGTGTGATTCAGCAGGCAAACGACAGGATAAACAAGCTGGACATGGATATCGCGACAGAAGAGCAGGGAATCCAGGCCGCCAAAGCGAGCGGACAGCTATCCCTCGAGATCCAATTCGAGATAGCCGAGGCTAAGGACATTCAGGACGAACTGAACCTGAATCAAGAGATTAAGAACCTGCAAAACAGCGAGAACAGCGCCCTGTCAGAGATAACCCAGAAGCAGTCCAAGGTTTCCGGAGAGATATCAAGCGACAACTCGTCGCTCAGCTCGCTGGAGAACCAGTATCCGAACCTGGGTACGGACGAGGCCAATCTCCAGAGCCAGGAGCAGGATATATCCGGCGTGCTTACGGCCCTCAAGAACCAGCTGACCTCCGCGCAGAACGAGCTTAACCGGAACAGCCAGGCGTCTTCGCAGGAAACGGCTCTACAAAACGACATCGTAAACCTGCAGTCCCAGGAACAGGGTATCGAGTCTCAACTTCAGGCGATCTCGCAAGATGAGGCGCAGAAGGCGAATCTCGAAACCGAGTTCGAGACGCTTAACCAAGAGACTCAAAGCTCAGCGAGCTCCTCATCGACGAACAACAGTTCGTCTCAGCCGCCCAAGACCAGTACTGTTCCGTCCGGTACCCAGGCTTCGTCTACAAGCAACGCCGCAGAGACTAATCCAACGGCGCCATCGCAGACGACAAGCAACTCAAACCCGGCACCTGGCAAACAGCCTGCGGCAACGAACAACCCGCCGCAGACGAATCCGGCGCCTAAGCCTAATCCCGAACCGAAAGTCCAGCCGCAACCGCAGGAGAACGCCAATCCGAATCCTCAGGTCACACAGAACAACCAATCTAACGGACAGACTCCGGTTCCGAGCTCGGAGACCCAATCGCCGGCATCGGAGAACAATTCTCCGCCGGCTCCGCCGCAGACGGCCAACTCCAATCCGACGGTTAACGCACCGGCTCCCGAGAACAACCCCAAACCAGCTCCGCCGCAGGCAACCAATCCCGCGCCGGCAGCCAGCGTCCCGTCTCCCAGGAACGTCTCGATAACGTTTTCCATGTCGAATCCGTCGATGAGCGTTAAGGAGAACGACTCGACCGTTGCCGTCGCCATACCAACCGCTCCGATTACGGAGTCCGGCCAGCCGTACCTGCCCGCAGGTTCAGTGGCCAAAGCCCTTGGAGCGGCCGTCGCCTGGACGCAGGCTACCCAAAGGGTAGACCTCATCATGGCCACAGACACGATAAGCTTCTGGATCGGCGGCAACACGGCCCTTGTTAACGGCAAGGACGTTACCATAGATAAAAACAATCTGTCGGTAACTCCCGTCATGGAATCTCCGGGATACGCGATGATCCCGGCAGGGTTCCTCTCATCCGTCCTGCACGACAACCTGAGCTACGACCAGGCGACCGGAACGATAAGCATGAGCGGTCCGAGCCAGGCGAGCCCTCTCGCCGCCCTATCGGGGACGAGTCTCGAAGGCGCGCTCAGCCAGATCGCCAACCTCCTGCAGAACACGCCTGGAGATCAGGCGACTGCTCAGGCAAACATGGCGAACTGGATCAAGACGTTTAGCACCTTCCAAAGTGGTGGGGCGGCAGCTGAGTTCGGGGCTGGAAAAGTAAGTGATCAGTTCCTGTCCCCAGTGGAGAACCTTGCCTACCACTTCGGACTTCACGGTCAAGAAGTAGGCGCAACGAGCAAAGAAGCGTACCAGCAGATCGGTCAGGACATGCTCAACGAGTGGGAGAGCGGATCGGGAAACATCAAGGGATATCTGTACTTCAACAAAAACAACCCGAAACTCCCAAGGCTCGGACTCTACGATGAGACCAACAACATCTTCGTATCTCTAGGGGAGTACACAAAAGGTGCCGGCGCCTCGATACGGACTATCTTCAGTCCCAAGGCTGGGGTTGGGTATCTCGAGGATGTTACGTCCGGGCTGGCGAACAAAGTTGAGGTGATTGGACAAGCTATTGACGAGATGGCACAATTCTTGGGAGCGGCGGGGATAGGACCATAATATTCCTACCTGCCCTAAAGGAGAAAAGATGATTAGAGAAGCAGAGAGAGACAAATGGGGGATGGACCAAGACGCTGTCATCGGCGACCAGCTGGCAAGAGCCGGCATAACGGCGTACGTGCTCCTGGACGCGGAGCCCGAGGGCGGCATACTCCCGACAAGCATCGGGGACGTAAACGAAGTCTTTGTCGGCTCCGATGGCAACATCCACAACGTCGTTCTCAGATGGAACCCCAACAAGCAGGCTCCCGATGGAAGCACGGGGTACTATGACTTTGAGACGTGGGATCGGAGCAGTCAGAAGATTGTTCCGTGGACCAAAGGACCCGACATTCCACCTATGAGGAGAGGCGATGCCGAAGGTACCACGTATCTCGATCCCGACTACATCCAGTCCCGCAAACTCCTCGATCTCCCGATCTCGGATGACCAGGAGGAGATCCTCAGGGATTACCTCGAGGCTCATCCGGATAGATATGACCGGGTCAAGCAGCTCGAGAAGACCGTAACCGTCCTGAACCAGCCGCCCAAGACCAGCGAGTAGACACAACCCTTCCTTGAGTATCATACAAGCCTGCATTAAAAAATGGTGCAGGCTTTTTTAATTTCTCCTACCTCCCCATCTCCTCCCGTGATATACTTAACCCATGCCTGACAACGGATCGTCGTATGACTACGACTCTATGTACAAACTCCTCCTTGGGGAGTTAAAGAAAGGAACCGGCAACAGAGAAGCCGACCGCATATTAAAGGCCACCTACGACCTCACCGATGGCCAAGTTACGGAACTGCGTATGGGAGTTCGAACATAAGTATAGCGATGAGATCAAAGAAGCCGGACTGAAGAAAGCAACCGAGACCAAACAGATAAACAAGGTAACCGAAACAAGGAATAACACAAGAAACAGGAGAACAAGGATTATCTTCGTCTCCGCCGGCATCCTCATCGTCCTCATATACCTCTTCCTCCCCGTTTTCATCTCTCTTACCAAATACGAACCCCTTACCAAAAACCTTCCCCTTATCACACAACCCCGGAAACTCATATCCGATGCCGCAGACAGGGCGGTCTATGAAGTTACCAAACCCGTCCCCGGCCCCTGCCTCCTCTTCACCGCCTCTGTCTGTGGGAATGCGAAGGCTTTTAGTCCCAACAGCCTCGCCGTAGCCTTCCGCATTCCGTCTGGAACGACCCTGTTCGCTCCGACCGATGGCAAGTTCGCGTTGGTATATAAGAACGGTTCGGTCTTCTTATCCGCAAACTCAGACAACAGCCTGCCGTTCCCTGGCACAGACTTCAAGGGTAGTAACGGAAGTTACTACTCCATGCGGTTGCTTGGCAAGTGGAACTTCGTTCTGTCTCCTCCCGAGCAGGGCAACCACACCTACAAAAAGGGAGAGGCGCTGGCCACCCTGATGACCGCGGATGGTTACATCGCAGCAAGCGACGGCTTACCAGCCAACGAGTATAACTTCGTCGTCATAGGCAAGTCCTCCGCCTACATGACTCCCTTCCTCGAGAAGTAGCGGCGCGACAGCACAGCCGCCCGACCCAAGGGGTTCGTCTATCCAAGACGAACCCCTTTTCTTGTGTATGGATATGGTTTTTCTGTGGTAAAATATCTAAGTAATGAAAAAGCTCGCCGTCTTTTCTTTGCTGTCTTTATCGCTCACCCTCCTTTTCTCGGTGCGCCAGAAGAGTCTGTCTTTCTCTCTCTTTTCTTTGGTTAGCGTGGTCATAGATAAAAAACCGGCATCGCGGCGATGTCGGTTCCTACCAGAATACGTTACCCCCTCCAAAGCAACGCATTCCGAGAAGCAACGGTAACCGCCGCGGAATGAGTTTTGGAGAGAGATTGGTTGTCGAACAACCTACATATATATACTAGCAGATTATGGGAGTGAGGGCAACGCGCTCCGTTTTTTTTAGTAGACAAAACCTATACTGGACGCAGTTCTTTCACAGGTGAATATGGTCTTGTGAGGAGGAAGAAGCGATGGCGTCTGAAGGAGTAGATAGTGACCATTCCTACGAGGCCCTGAGGGACAAGTACGACCGGTTTAGAAAGGAGTTTGGAATCCACGCGGTGACAGCTGTGAGCGGTGGAGCGCAAACTCGCATCCCGGGGGTCCCGGATGTAATCGTCAACGCTTACCGTTCTAACCTTGAAGATAGAGTGCGCAACGTGGTTGAGGACGCTCTGTCCCAGTTTAGAGGTTTTGCGGTGGCGATAATGACCGGTGGAACAGATGAAGGCGTGCCTCGGATAGCTACGGAGATTGCGAAGAGGCTCGGGTTGAACGCCGTTTTTATTTATCCCTTAAGGGGAAAGCCACATCGCATCAACGGAATCGATCCCGACCTCGAGCTGATTGTCCCGCCCGCTATCGGAGACAGCCAGTGGGGCGACGAGAGCCCATTGTTTGCCCAACTCTTGGATGGCATGCTTGTTCTCGGTGGAAACACCGGAACTCTAATTGAGTGTGCGCATGTGTTCAAGATCAATGAGAGCACGATAAAACAAGGCAAGGTCAAGTACGTAGTCCCAGTCAGGGGTTTCGGTGGTGTCAGCGAGATAATCCACTTCCTCTGCCCCAGAGATGAGGTTAGGTCCAGGTGTTTACCAGCTGAGGTTGTGTACAACGGACGGGAGGCTGGCAAGCTTCTTTTAGACAACACGAGTGCGGGCGAAAGCTACCGAGTCTGATTGTAGGAGGAAGCAAAGGTGTCTTCAGGTGTACAGATTCCGATGGGACCGATTAGCGGATTTCCTGAGTGGACCCCGGCGGAACGCATAGCGGAACTGTCGATGCTTGATACCATCCGTGATGGGTTCGAAAGATTCGGATTTCTGCCAATCGAGACTCCGGCGGTAGAGCGCAACGATGTGCTAACCGCTAAAAGTAGCGGAGAGACGGTAAGGCAAATCTACTCGTTGTCACGTCTGACAGCGGACGTAGACGATACTACGACAGACGTTTCTTTGCATTTCGATTTGACTGTACCGCTGGCCCGGTATGTGGCACAACGCTATGGAGAGCTCACGTTTCCTTTTAGACGGTACCAGATGCAGAAAGTGTGGCGCGGAGAACGTCCTCAAGAAGGACGCTTTAGAGAGTTCTACCAGTGCGATATTGACATCATCGGGGACGGTAGCCTCAGCTTGATGGCTGATGCCGAGATACCCGCGGTGATTGTCGATGTTTTCTCGAGCTTGAACATTGGGCGGTTCATGATTCGGGTCAGTAATAGGAAAATCCTGGGCGGGTATTTCACCTACTTAGGTATTCCTAGCGATCGGATCATGAACGTCCTGCGTGAAGTCGACAAGCTGGAGCGTCAGGGTATCGATGCTGTCCTGCGAGGGCTTGGTAAATCGGGTCTTAACCGCAAGGCGGCTGAGGATATCATCTCTTTCGTCACCAAAGCCGGGACGAAAGAAGAGGTCGTAGGATATCTCTCTAGCCTGACGGTAAATGGGGAGTTCGAGGCTGGAATAGAAGAGCTTGGCACGGTGGTAAAATACGCCGATAGCTTTGGAATACCAGCCGAGAACTTCTCAGTCGACCTCAGCATCGCTCGAGGGCTGGACTACTACACCGGAACGGTGTATGAAACAACCCTCGTTGATCATCCCGGAATCGGTAGTGTCTGCTCGGGTGGCCGTTTTGACGATCTGGCTGGGCTGTTCATAGGCAGAAAACTTCCTGGTGTTGGTATCTCGATCGGCTTGACCAGACTCTTTTCCCGCCTGAAGAGCGCCGGACTCGTCAAAGTCGATAAGGCAACTGTTGCCCCGGTGATGGTGGCTACTCCGGAGCCTGGGGATATGCCCAGGTATGTCGATGTCGCCACCAAGATCCGACAGTCGGGAATCAACGCTGAACTCTATCTGGAAACCGGAAACCTCGGTAAACAGATGCGCTACGCCTCAAAGAAGGGGTTCGAAGTCGTAGCCATTCCGCTTAACAGCGAAAACGGTGAAACCGTTGTCCGTTTGCGCGATATGAGGAACGGCAACGAGAAGGAGGTCGGATCACAGCAGTTGACGCGGGAGCTGACGCGTATCCTCGGCCGTCACAAGATCAAAAGGAAGAGTGAATCTTAGAAAAATTCCCTCACGCATAGAAAAAGGCCAACCAAACATAATATTTTGGTTGGCCTTTACCATCTTTGTCGGGGCATGACGGAATTTATGCTGTCTGCTAATATAACGGCATGTTGGAGGGGGTTTATGAATTAAGAGGCGAGAGGAGCGGAACCACTAGCATTGTAATCGCAGGTGTGCATGGCAATGAAAGATGTGGCGTAGATGCCGTAGATCAAATCATAAAAGATGGTATCAGGATAGAAAGAGGCAGG
The DNA here is from genome assembly GCA_014874305.1 of Candidatus Colwelliibacteriota bacterium. GTDB lineage: Bacteria > Patescibacteriota > Minisyncoccia > UBA6257 > Colwellbacteraceae > JACWAO01. The sequence continues at coordinate 11,498 of JACWAO010000018.1, forward strand.
GTTTTAATCTGTTACGGCAATCCGCGGGCCGTAAAAGATAATAAGCGTTTTACAGAAGCTAACCTGAACAGAATGTTTAAAAAAGACGACCTTCTCTCAAAGAAAGAGAGGGAAAGTTATGAATATTCTAGAGCGCAATTCTTAAAAACTTATCTTAACCAAGCGGAAGCCCTTTTAGATATACATGCTAGCAATACCCCGGACAGTAAGCCATTTGTTATTTCTGAAGAAAACGGCAGGGAAATAACAAAGTATTTACCAGCCAGTATTGTCGTATCCGGATTTGATCAAGTCCAACCAGGAGGTGCCGATTATTATATGAACAGTATCGGTAAAGTAGGGATTACGCTGGAGTGTGGTTTCTTTAACGATCCCCAATCTACCGAAGTGGCGAGAGAGGGCGTGTTTTCTTTCTTAAAAGCTCGTGGCCATATTTCAAACGACTTAAATCCGACGTCGGCGCAATCTCATATATACACATACTTTCTATACGTAACAAAGACTGATAAATTTACCTTATCAAAACCATTTGGTGATTTTGAAGAAGTAATTAAGGGGCAGGTGATAGGACTAGATGGCGACAAAGAGGCGCGGGCCGATAGAAATGGCGTTATTCTTTTTGCCAGAAACAGAACGAGTGTTGGCGAGGAGGCTTTTTTGCTTGGAGAAAAGGAAACAGCCTTGCGTTAAGCACGCAAGGCTGAAGATTCTACTGTGAGATGAGGAGCTCATCTAAGCCGTCTAGCTTACGGCCGAGGACGACCCTGCCATCATCTCCTGGGTAGTTTACTAATATCCTGTAGCCCAACTTTTCGGTGTACCACAGGAAGGTTTGAGACGGTTCCGGGTATTGCCGCGTCCTAACCACTCCAACGGTTAGGTTCTGAGAAAGAAAATCGCATAGACGACGAAGAACCATCGCTTTTGCTATTTTCTTTCCACGATGGGAAGCAGCAACGCCGACCTCGTCTTGGTAGGCGATTAATCCGTTCGTCCCAAGGTTGGAGTTGAGTGAAATCCCGAGTTTCTCTTCAAGGTCGGGAACCGTTATCGGATATCCCCAACAGAAGCCAACAACAATGTCTCCGCTTACCGCTAGCCAGCATGAGGACTTTGGGGTGATCTCGTGATAAATGTCTGCCACGACTTGATCCCTTGGCCAGAAATCTACAAGCGGTTCATCGCAGTGCCGGAATTTTGTTGCCGCTAGCAATCCACTGTCTCTAGTTCCCCAAAACTTCTGACATCGCTGGCACTTAAGCCACTCGTTCCAAGGTTCATCCGCGAACACACCGCGATAACATTCGACTAGTTTTGCTGTGAGCAGCGAGTCGTTGCTGTCCGGAGAGTAACGGATCAACGAGACCTTATCCATTTCTATTTTCCTCTCTCTGTGACCGAAAAAAATCTTAGCTGGAAACCTGGACTATGAGGAGCTGTCTAGCCTTAAATCATGAGATACGGATGTCAGCCGAGACCGTGTGGGGCGCGCCCAGTACTTCTACCACCTCTTTGCGTATTCAGATTTACAAAGAACATCCCTTCTTATCTTCTAAGAAGGGATTGAGTGTAGTTAAGTGATTTAACGAGAACCACAACCAATCTCTTCCAGGAAGAGATTGATATGGTGGTTGCAAAATAGGCAAATAACGCTTTTATACATTATGTTTATAGTGGCACTATATACGAAACTTTAACCGAGCGCAAGTTTTATAGCCTTTTTAACTGCTTCTTGAGGCGTTTTGGCTCTAACTACTTTAAGCCTTTTTCGGTTATCGATATACGTCCCCGCTAATTTATCCGCCCATCCACCTGTTTTGATAATAGCAATTATTGGAATGGCATGACCCGTATCTGTACCTCTACCAAACAACCTAGAACTCCCGAGAGTTGGACTCTACGGGGAAAAAACCAACACCTTCGTCTCCTTCGGAGAGGAAACGAAATACTCCGGTGACGTGATAAAGACAATCTTGAATCCCGAGAACGGAGCGGCCTATCTCGAGGATGTTCCATCCGGGCTGGTGAACAAAGTCGAAGTCAGTGCACAAGTTCACATACATATGGCACTCCTCGGGTAGATTGAGGAGTGATGAGGATATTCAATAAGTTAAGGGGAACGAGAGGTATTGTTA
>JACWAO010000005.1 GCA_014874305.1 Candidatus Colwelliibacteriota bacterium
ACCTACTCCTTACCATGGAGTCGCTCTGCCTACTGAGCTACATCGGCAACGCAACCACTATACATAGTTTTTAACACAGGGTAAAGATCCCTGAGCCGATGGTCGGAATCGAACCGACAACCTTTGCTTTACAAAAGCACTGCTCTGCCTATTGAGCTACATCGGCGCCATGGCAAAAATCCAATCCATGGTGCGTGGGGAGGGATTCGAACCCCCGTAGCCGCTAGGGCGCCTGATTTACAGTCAGGTGCGATTGACCGCTCCGCCACCCACGCACCATAGACTCGAGTTTTGCCTCTGTAGCGTAATAGCCGGCCATTTAATTAACAACACTGGCTACCAAACGAATCCTCGAAAATTATAGCTTATCGTCGCTATTATTCAACTTGCGGCTCAGCAAGTTATCAGCTTTAAGCGTAAAAACCTTCAGCCGGCGGAGAAGCTTGTCGAAATTCTTTTGTATTGCCCGGTCTATTCTGTCCAACGGGATCTTCTCCCAAAATTTCGGTTTTTTAACGTCATTAGCCGCGTCAATCTTGGGAAGCGCCAAAGCCATTATGTAAACCATGGCCCCGAAAGCCAGAATAAGAATCAGATTAAGGATAAAAGAATACATCAATAACTACAGCTCGTAGCGCATGAACCGCTCGATCGTTATATTCTCGCCGACTTTGGCAATAGTTTCTTTGATCAGGTCGTTTATCGTGGTTTTTTCGTTTCGGATAAAAGGCTGTTCCAGCAAAGCCGGGACGTCCGCCGGATCCATCGCCGCGATCTGCATAACGATGTTGTGAGCCAATTCTTTAAAGGGATCGGAGCGTCCCACAAAATCCGTTTCGCAATGAATCTCTAAGAGTACTCCGATACGATCATTGTGCACATAGGCGACAACAATGCCGGTGTTTGCGGCGCGGCTTGCTTTCTTTTCGGCGATAAGCAGTCCTTTTTCTTTTATAAGACTAAGCGCCCTGTCAAAGTCGCCTTTGGCTTCTTCAAGCGCTTTTTTGCAATCCATTACTCCGGCGCTTGTTACTTCTCTCAATTTTTGAACGTCGCTGGCATTAACCATTGGTTTTTATTTTATTGTCCTCCGCTTTGGCGGCGGCGGACGACTCATATTCTTTTTGACCTTCTTTTATTGCTCTGCTAAATTCGTTAGCCAGGTAGTCAACAACACTCAGGGCTTTGTCGTTTATCGGAACGGAGTAGTCAACCAGGTCGGGATTGGCGTTGGTATTCACAGTGGCTATAGACATTATACCAACTTTCTTTGCCTCACTCGCGGCAAGGGTGTTGTTGCGTAAATCAAACACAACCATAACGGAGGGCATTCTTTCCATATAAAACAAGCCGTGGAAAAACTTATCCATTTTTTCCAGCTCCTTCAGGATTTGCGTGCGCTCTTTCTTGGTGTATTTTTCCAGGTTTCCAGTTTCCTTGTCCTCTTTTATCTTTTTTAACTGGGAGATTCTCTGCGAAATTACACGGAAGTTGGTAAGCGTTCCACCCAGCCATCTTTCCGTAACGTACGGCATGCGCAGTTCCTCGGCTATTGTTTTGACCGCGACTTTCGCGGACGGGGTAGTTCCAACGAAAAGCACTGCGCCGCCATTTTTAATTTTGTTTTTCAGGGCTTCCGTGGCCTTGTCTAAGGCAGATATCGTCTTTTCCAAGTCTATGACCTCGACACCGGATTTAGAGGTGATAATATTCGGCTTCATCTTCGGGTTGGTCCTTGACTTGCTTAACCCGTAAAAAGCCCCTAACTCCATAAGAGACTTGATGCGCGCTTCTTCAGCCGCGTCCAGTTTGCGTACCTGAGTTTCCTCGCCGGCAGATGCTTCTACCGAATCTTCAATAACTTGATCCATACGGGCGCATTATATCTTTATTTTTCCCTATGTTCAAGCCTCCATTTTTCTATAAGACGGTGATTGCCGGAGACCAGGTCTTTCGGCACCTTATACTTCTTTCCCCGCCACTTAAACTCTTCCGGTCTCGTAAAAACCTTGGTTCCCACTCCGTACCTCTTCTCCTCCAGCGATTCCTCTTTTCCCAACACCCCTTTTATCTTGCGGCTAACAGCGTCAACCACCGCCATTGCCGGAATTTCTCCTCCGGTCAGGACATAGGGGCCTATAGATAGCTCGCTAACCTTCCATCCCATATCCTTAATAATTTTAATCAGCCTTCCGTCGATTCCCTCATAATGCCCGCAGATTAGTATTATATTTTTTCTTCTCTTTGCGAGAAGTCCAGCCGCTTTGTCGTCAAACTGTTTCCCCGACGCCCTAAAGACAATAATCTCGCTCGCCTCTTTCCCGCCTCTGCGGCTTATGTTTCTTACGGCATTATTAAAGCAGGAGAGGAGCGGCTGAAGAGTCATAACCATCCCCGGCCCTCCGCCATATGGCCGGTCGTCGACTTTCCGGTGCCTGTCTTCGGAATATTTCCTTATATCGTGCAGGTTTATTTTTATAAGTTTTTTTGCCTGCGCACGGCCTAAAATAGACTCTTTTAAATACGCGGAGATAGAATCCGGAAAGATGGTTGTGATATCGAATGTAATCATCAAAAAAGCGGCCTCGGCGCGCATGTTTATATTAGCCTAGACCGCTTAGTTTATTAAGAGGACACCTCCTCTTTTATGCTGGTATTCTCATCCGCCCGATTAGATTCGGATGATTTTCTTCCACCCTCGGGTTCCTCTATCTTCAAAGTAACCCTGGCATTGTTCTTTATGCCGACTATTCTTAATAATGAGCGGATGGCCTTAGCGGTGCTTCCGTCGCGGCCGATAACCTGGCCCATATCTTGCGGACTGACACGGAGAGTGAGCAACACCCCCATCTCGTCTATCTTGCGCTCGATCTTAACTTCTTCCGGATGATCGACAATAGATTTAATAATGAATTCAAGAAATTTCTCGTCAGCTTGATCTGCCATCAATTTACTGCCACTTATTTTTCTCGACCTTTTCTGGTACCAGCAAAGCTCTTTGTAACGCTATTTAGCCGGTTTAACGGCGGCGGTAGAACCGGAACTTTTCGCTCGCAATTGCAATCTGGCTTTAGCCAAAATACCGTTCGCGGTTACCGTAGGCTTAGCGCCCTGGTTCAACCAATAATCAGCCCGTTCCATATTTATAACGGAGTTCTTGGTATGCGGGTTATACCAACCCAGGTCGTCAACAAACTTACCCTGCAGTTTGCTCTTTTTTTCCTGAACAACCACGCGAAAAGAGCGCACATGCTTCTTGCCAACAATTTTTAGCTTTATAGCCAACATAACTGAAGATTATATCAAATCAAGCCCTCCTGTCAAAGGGATTTATTCTCCTTCGCCCGAGACCCGGGCGTTCACCTTGCCAAAGCCTTTGGCGAAGCGCATGTAAGCCTAATAGTAAAAGGGTTGGCTACGCCCGTCCTCCGCAGTAGTTGCGCTACAGCTACGGAGGATGGAGAAGAATTCCGCAAGAGACCACGGCCTTAAGGCCGTGGAGCTTCATTCTCCCTGATATCTAAAAAGCACGATCAGAAACCGAAAATTTTCAATTTTAGATTTAAGATTTTTCTTTCACGATTCAAGTGATTCAATCCGCTCCTACCTCAACCTCCGCTAACTCCTCCTCTGGTATAGGAACATTAATTCCAACGCCT